>CALNFG010000076.1 GCA_939792625.1 uncultured Prevotella sp. | reverse complement strand
TTCTACAACAATCCCAACAACACATGAACAGGCACTACATAAACGTAAAAATAAATGAACGACAGATAAATAAAACGGTTTTTATTTTGTTTTTCGGTACACTTATACTATCTTTGCAGGTAAGAAAAGCTGCACACTCCGGCCGGTCAAACAAACTCAGCCGCGTCCGGACATGCACATCTACTTAAAGGGACAACGTAAAGACATAAACAAATGGAATTGTATTTCACGGGTATAATCATCGCCATATCGTGCTTCCTGATTATCGGCTTGTTCCACCCCATCGTCATAAAGACCGAATATCACACAGGCACCAGACTATGGTGGTTGTTCCTCGTTGTGGGCATAGCATGTGTGGTGGCGGCGCTGTTCGTGGAAAGTTCGATAATATCAGCCATACTCGGCATATTCGGTGCATCGGCACTGTGGTCGATAAAAGAGCTGTTCGAACAACGCGACAGAGTGAAGAAAGGCTGGTTTCCGATGAATCCCAAACGCAAGAAAGAATACATGTAAACACGCGGCGACACAGGCCGCACCGCTATCAGACACTAACCAACGGGACATACCACAACCAGGCTACGACAGATATCTATGAAAATGACTTTGCTGCTTGTAGGCAGAACGGCCGACAGGCTGTATGCCGAAGGGATAGAAGACTATGCGAAACGTATCAATCACTACATACCTTTTAATATAAAGGTGATTCCGGAAATTAAGAACAGCAAAAGCCTGAGCGAGAAACAGCAGAAGGAAAAAGAAGGAGAGCTGATACTGAAAAGCATCGAGGACAAAAGCTTTGTCACCCTGCTCGACGAACACGGCAAGGAGATGCGCAGCACGGAACTGGCCGCATGGATAGAGAACAAGCAGCTGACGGCAAGACACATGACGTTCGTCATAGGCGGGCCTTACGGCTTTTCCGAAGACGTGTACCGACGGGCTGACGCCAAGCTGTCGCTGTCGCGCATGACCTTCTCGCACCAGATGGTGAGGCTCATCTTTGCCGAACAGATATACAGGGCATGCACAATAATCAAGAACGAGCCGTATCATCACGAATAAGAACATCAACATTTAAACATACATTATGGAAAAGACCTGGAGATGGTTTGGCAAGAACGACAAGATAACCTTGTCAATGCTGAAACAAATCGGAGTGGAGGGTATCGTGACCGCCCTTCATGACGTGCCCAACGGCGAAGTGTGGACACGTGAGAAAATACGCGACCTGCGCGAATACATCGAAAGCTACGGCATGCGCTGGTCAGTGGTTGAAAGCCTGCCGGTGTGCGAAAGCATCAAATACGCCGGACCCGACCGCGACCGGCTGATAGAGAACTATAAAGAGAGCCTGAAGAATCTCGGTCTTGAGGGCGTACACACCATTTGCTATAACTTCATGCCTGTACTCGACTGGGCACGCACCGACCTCGCCCACCCCAATCCTGACGGCACGAGCAACCTTTACTTCAGCCACGCGCAGTTTGCTTACTTCGACTGCTGCATACTGAAACGCGAGGGAGCAGAAAAGGATTACAGCGAGGATGTGATGGCCGAAGTGGAACAACTGAAGCAGACCATGACTCCGGCCGACAACCACAAGCTGGTGGAGAACATCATCGTAAAGACACAAGGCTTCGTCAACGGCAACATCACCGAGAACGATGAGCATCCCGTGGAACTTTTCAGGCAGCTGCTCGACTTGTACAAAGGCATCACCAAAGAGCAGCTACGCGAGAACATGCGCTACTTCCTCTCGGCCATCATGCCTACGTGCAACGAGTACGGCATGTACATGTGCGTGCATCCCGACGACCCGCCCTTCCCCATTCTCGGTCTGCCACGCATAGTGACGTGCGACGAGGACATAGAGTGGTTTCTCAAAGCCGTTGACGACCCGCACAACGGACTTACTTTCTGTGCCGGCTCACTGTCAGCCGGTGCGCACAACAATGTCGTTGAACTGGCCCGCAAATATGCCGACCGCACATGGTTCGTACACATGCGCTCGTGCAAGGTGTTCGACAACGGCGACTTCACCGAGGCCTCGCATCTGGGCGGACGTGCCGACCTCATAGAACTGGCACGCATCTTCGAGAAAGCCAATCCCAAACTGCCCATGCGCGTTGACCACGGTCCCAACATGCTGGGCGACGAAAACCGCGGCTACAACGCCGGCTACACCTTCCTCGGACGCATGTTCGCCATGGGACAGGTGCAGGGCATACTCGCCACGGTTGACAGAGAATTAGGAATCAATCAATAACAAGTAACGAGCAGACAAGTTATCAGTGACAATGGACAAGCAAACGAGCAAAGTTTCAACTTACGGCTCCACAAGGCAAATCTCCTTGTCTGCTTGTCACTGTCAACTTGTCAACTAAAGAATCAAGACAATGAACGAGTTATTCAATATTACCGGCTACGTGGTAGCCATAACAGGAGGCACAGGCGTGCTTGGCCGCACAATAGCCAAATATCTTGCCAAAAACGGCGCACAGGTAATAATATTAGGCCGTAATGAAGAAGTGGGCAAAGAGATAGTGAAAGACATCACAGCCAACGGCGGCAAGGCCGAGTTCATGAAGACAGACGTCATGAATCAAGAGGCTGTACAGAAAAATTGCGATGACATCATTGCCAAATACGGCCGCATAGACACTCTGCTCAATGCTGCCGGCGGCAACATGCCGGGCGCAGTAATATCACCCGAAGGCAACATATTCGACCTGAAAGTCGAAGAATTTCAGAAAGTTCTCAACCTCAACCTCACCGGAACAGTCATCCCGACACAAATATTCCTCAAGCCGATGGTCAAACAAGGCAAAGGCTCCATCATAAACTTCTCGTCAATGGCTGCATTCCGTCCGATTACCCGCGTGTGCGGATATGCCGCCGCCAAAGCCGGCATCAGCAATTTCACGGCTTTCATGGCCACTGAATGTGCCAAGAAATTCGGCGAGGGCATACGTGTCAACGCTATTGCACCGGGCTTCTTCATAACCGAACAGAACCGTACACTGCTCACCAATCCGGACGGCTCATACACACAGCGAGGCAACGATGTGATACGCCAGACACCGTTCGGACGCATGGGTGACCCCGAAGAACTCTGCGGCACGATACATTACCTGATGTCCGACGCAGCAAAGTTTGTTACCGGCACTGTAGCCGTTGTGGACGGAGGCTTCAACTCCTTTGCAATGTAAAAACTCTCCGGCCATTGTGAAATACGCAAACCTTTACGTATTTTTAATGACCGGCAGGAGTACACCTTATCAAATAAAACTGTAATTTTGCACCCAGATAAAGAAAAACAAATTTAGTAAACAAATCATGAAAAAATTGCAAGCTTTAAACAAAAGGACTGCGCCCAAGAGCGTAATGCCGGAAAAAGTCATTCAGTTTGGTGAAGGAAACTTCCTTCGTGCGTTTGTTGATTGGATTATCTACAACATGAACCAAAAGACAGACTTCAACGGCTCTGTAGTTGTCGTTCAGCCTATCGAAAAAGGCATGGTAGACTGGCTCAACGGTCAGGACTGCTTGTATCATGTCAACCTGCAAGGACTTGAAGAAGGCAAACCCGTAAACAGTCTCACACGCATCGACGTTATCAGCCGTGCGCTTAACCCATATACACAGAATCAGGCTTTCATGGCTCTCGCCGACCAGCCGGAGATTCGTTTCGTCATCTCCAACACAACAGAGGCAGGCATAGCTTTCGACCCGAACTGTAAGCTTGAGGATGCTCCCGCAAGCTCGTATCCCGGCAAGCTCGTACAGCTGCTCTACCGCCGCTACCAGACATTCAACGGCGACCCGACCAAAGGTCTCATCATCTTCCCCTGCGAACTTATATTCCTCAACGGCCACGTTCTCAAAGACTGCATCTACAAGTATATTGAGCTGTGGAACCTCGGCGAGGACTTCAAGAAATGGTTTACAGAGTGCTGCGGTGTTTATGCAACATTGGTTGACCGCATCGTACCGGGCTTCCCCCGCAAAGAAATCAAGGACATTCAGCAGAAAATCTGCTACGAGGACAACCTCGTTGTACAGGCTGAAATCTTCCACCTGTGGGTAATCGAGGCTCCGAAAGAAATAGCAGAAGAGTTCCCCGCAGACAAGGCCGGACTGCACGTTCTCTTTGTTCCGTCAGAAGAGCCATACCACGAGCGCAAAGTGACACTGCTCAACGGTCCTCACACTGTACTGAGTCCTGTCGCTTTCCTCAGCGGAATCAACATTGTGCGTGACGCCTGCAAGGACCCCGTTATCGGCAAGTATATCCACAAGGTACAGTTCGAAGAACTCATGGAAACTCTCAATCTGCCGAAAGACGAACTGCAGAAGTTCGCAAGCGATGTGCTTGAGCGCTTCATGAATCCGTTTGTTGACCATCAGGTAACAAGCATCATGCTTAACTCTTTCCCGAAATATCAGACACGCGACCTGCCCGGCGTCAAGACTTATCTTGAGCGTAAGGGCGAACTGCCGCAGGGACTTGTATTCGGTCTTGCAGCAATCATAACTTACTACAAAGGCGGCAAGCGCGAAGACGGCACAGAAATTGTTCCAAACGACTCACAGGAAATCATGGACCTGCTGAAGAATCTTTGGGCAACCGGCGACACACAGAAGGTAACAGACGGTGTTCTCTCTGCAACACAGATTTGGGGCGAAGACCTTAACAACATCAAGGGTCTGAATGCTCTTGTAAAGAAAGACCTCGACCTCATTCAGGAGAAAGGAATGCTTGAGGCTGTAAAGACTATCCTCTAATCTTTAGAGACAGATAAATCAATAAACAAAAGGCAGGCATGAAGAATGAAGATTCTTCGTTGCCTGCTTTCGGTTTTTATAAACAACACTGAATATGGAAAACATCGGACTCCTTTTAAAGCAATATGCCGAACAATACGAAACAGCCGAATTTCTGCCGGATGATCCAAGCCGGTTTATGCACCAGGTGGAAGGCAACGACAACAGGGAAGTTACAGCTTTCGTTGCGTCATGCCTCAGCTACGGCAGCAGAAAGCAGTTCATGCCGAAGATACAGACAATACTCGACTTTGCAGGCGGCAATGTGTTCGATTGGATAGCACATGGCAATTTCAAAAACAATATTCCCAATGATGACACCATCTGCTTTTACCGTCTTTATACACAGCACACCATGTACACCCTGTTTACGGCTCTGCAGGAGATGCTCAACTGTTACGGCAGCATAGGCAGATACGTAAAAAAGAACGCCTCTGACGGATTCACAGCAGTAAAATGTCTGACCGATTATTTTGCTTCAAAAGGCATAGAAACAATAATACCCAAGAATACGGCCTCTGCCTGCAAACGTGTGTGTATGTTCTTAAGATGGATGGTACGCGACAATTCTCCGGTTGACCTCGGACTGTGGAGCAGCTTCATTGACAAACGCACACTTATAATCCCGATGGACACACATGTTTTGCAGGAAGCCAACCGTCTCGGACTCATCAACAGCAAAACAGCCTCGATGTCTGTGGCAATAAAACTCTCACACAGGCTTTCCGAAATATTCCCTGACGACCCGATGAAAGGTGATTTCGCTTTATTCGGATACGGAGTAAACCACTAAAATCCAATTCACATACACATCATAAACGACTCATAAAAAACAACCACTATTTTGACGACCATTTTCTGACCAATCAAAATAGTGGTTTAATTTATTTATTCAATAAACCCTTTTCAATAAAAGTTTTCGATCTATTCCCACTCGATTGTCGAAGGTGGTTTTGAAGATATATCATAGCAGACACGGTTAACACCCTTTACCTTATTGATTATCTCATTAGATACTTTTGCCATGAAGTCATAAGGCAAATGAGCCCAGTCGGCAGTCATTGCATCTGTGCTGGTAACCGCACGCAGTGCAACAGGATGTTCGTAAGTACGCTCGTCACCCATGACTCCTACACTACGTATTGTGGAAAGCAACACTGTACCGGCCTGCCAAACCTTGTCGTAAAGAGCCTGACCGTCTTCGCAGATATAGTTGTGCATGGCTTCGATATAAATGTCATCGGCATCCTGCAAGATACGTACTTTCTCGCGGGTGATGTCACCGAGAATGCGTACAGCCAGCCCGGGACCGGGGAAAGGATGACGGTTGATTAAACGCTCGGGCATACCAAGCTCATGACCGACACGACGAACTTCATCCTTAAACAGCCATTTCAGAGGCTCGCAAAGCTGCAATTTCATCTCTTTTGGAAGTCCGCCAACATTGTGATGACTCTTTATAGTCATGCCGGTTATGCTTAAGCTCTCTATCCGGTCAGGATAAATTGTGCCCTGAGCCAGCCATTTTGCGTCAGTAATCTTCTTAGCCTCGGCATTGAATACTTCAACAAAATCCCGGCCTATTATTTTTCTCTTCTGCTCAGGGTCTGTCACTCCTTCAAGATCTTTGAAGAACTTATCGCTCGCATCCACACCTATAACGTTAAGCCCGAGTCCTTTATATGCGTCCATAACCTTACCGAACTCATTCTTACGCAACATGCCGTGGTCCACGAAGATGCACGTCAGATTGCTGCCTATGGCACGATTAAGCAAAGTTGCGCAAACAGAAGAGTCAACACCGCCGCTAAGTCCGAGAATCACCCTGTCGCCACCAAGCTGTTCTTTCAGTTCATGCACTGTTGTCTCAACAAATGACGCAGCACTCCATTCCTGCTTGCTTCCGCAAATGTCGACAACAAAGTTACCAAGCAACTGCTTACCCTGTTCCGTATGGAACACTTCAGGATGGAACTGAACGGCCCAAAGCGGATTACTGTCGCTGGCGTATGCGGCAAATTTAACATTGGCTGTTGACGCTATGACATGACAATCTGCCGGAATAGCTGTTATCGTGTCGCCATGACTCATCCAAACCTGGGAGTTCTCCTTAAAACCCTTGAACAACGGATTACATGAATCAAACGTGGTGAGATGTGCGCGGCCGTATTCACGGGTATCGGTTTTCTCCACCTTTCCACTATTCGATGCAGCGATAAACTGTGCGCCATAGCATATACCAAGAACAGGATACTTGCCCACAAACCTACTTAAATCAACCTTAAAAGCCTCCGGATCGTGTACAGAATAAGGTGAGCCGCTCAGAATCACGCCTATCACGTCAGCATCATCCTGCGGAAACTTATTGTAAGGCAATATTTCGCAGAATGTGCCAAGTTCGCGCACACGGCGGCCGATAAGCTGCGTAGTCTGTGAACCAAAATCGAGAATGATGATTTTTTGCATTTCTTTTATATTTAAAATTTACATAATTCAGTTTATTCAGATAGAATGACAATACATCTTAACACAAAGATTCTCATGCCGCCGACTTCAACCGGCAACACTTAACGTACAGTCAGCTCAGTTTCGTTCATCAGCTAGAAACTTCTCTGCTGCCGCAAGAGTATCAAGCTTACCGACATCAAGCAACTTCAAATCCTCTTTTACACATCCTCTGATAACGGCAGTATCGCACACACGCAAATAAAAATCAATTATGCCGAATTTCTCTGGAAATCCGTCCATCAGAGGAAAAAGCCGTGGAGAAAACACATGAATGCCGGAAAAAGCAAACATCCGGCAAGCTCTGACATCAAGTCCGGGATAAGGACTTTTCACTTCTCCCGTCTCAACATTTGTCCATCCCACAAGTCTCATATCATCGTCAAAAAGCAGATAACGCTTTGTGGCACGTCTGCTGACAAGCAGCGTTGCATCAGCTCCATCATGCTTTTCATACAACCATCTTAAATCGACATTGCTCAATATATCAACATTGTGAATCAGCACAGGCTCATCAGGAATAAACATCGGCAAAGCTTTCTTAATGCCACCGCCCGTATCGAGAAGCATGTCGGACTCGTCGCTTATGCGTATATCCATGCCAAAATTACCATTATCGTGCAAAAAACTGATTACCTGTCCGGCAAAATGATGCACATTGACGACTATCCTCTCAACACCGGCACACTTCATCTTCTCTGCGACATGTTCTATCAACGGTATACCATCAACCCTTACAAGAGCTTTCGGCATGGTGTCTGTCAAAGGCTTGAGCCGAGTACCAAGCCCGGCGGCGAAAATCATGGCCTGCATCATAAATCTGTATCTGTCACTTTTGTTTTGCTTCCAATACTTTGCTTATGTTCTGCTCACGATGCACGACATGCACTTCCACACCGAATTTTTCATTCAGATGCTCGGCAAGATGCTGCGCGGCATATACGCTGCGGTGCTGCCCGCCTGTACATCCGAAACAGAACATCAGGCTCGTAAATCCTCTTTGGACGTAGCGGCGCACATGTGCGTCGGCCAGTTTATACACACTGTCGAGAAACGTGAGTATCTCGCCGTCATCTTCAAGGAAACGTATTACAGGCTCGTCAAGTCCCGTAAGTTTTTTATACGGCTCGTAGCGGCCCGGATTGTGAGTGCCGCGGCAATCGAACACATATCCTCCGCCATTGCCGGATTCGTCTTCAGGTATACCCCGATGAAACGAAAAACTATACACACGCACAACGAGTGGTCCTTTGTTGTCATATTTAGAGAATGTGGCAGGCCCGTCTGAAGGATGGGCCACATACACATTACTGTCTGATGTCTTAAAACCATCGGCACGTGTCAACGCGGGCTCTTCGATGTGTGCAAACTGCGGCAGTTCTGTAAGACGCTGCAGTACATCCATCAGATAAGGATATGTAAAGACGTTAAGCTTCAACAGTTCGCGCAGATTGTTTATCGCCGGCGGTATGCTGTCAAGGAAATGCCGCTTACGCTCGAAATATCCGCGGAAGCCGTATGCACCCAACACCTGCAACGTGCGGAACAGCACGAACAAGCTGAGACGCTCTACGAAATGGCGTACCGAAGGCACTTCAGTATAAAGCTTCAGCGAATTGTAATATTCGTAAACAAGCTCACGTCTGAGCTTGTTTGAATACTTGGCAGAAGCCTGCCACAGGAACGAAGCCAGATCATAATAATACGGACCTTTGCGCCCGCCCTGATAGTCGATGAAATAAGGATGTCCGTCTGCATCAAGCATAACGTTGCGTGCCTGAAAGTCACGATACATAAAGCTGTCAAACTTTTCTGCCACAAGGTCTTTGGCAAAAAGACGGAAATTGGCCTCAAGCTTAAGTTCGTGGAAATCAAGGTCTGCCGGCTTTAAAAAACAATACTTAAAATAGTTCAGGTCAAAAAGCACGCTGTCTTCATCAAATTCCGGTTGCGGATAACAGTTTGACCAGTCAAGCCCCCGTGCCCCCCGTATCTGCACGTTGGGCAATTCCTTTATAGTGTTGACGAGCAGCTGCTTCTCGCGCCGGTTATATCTGCCGCCGGCCTCTCTGCCACCACTGACCGCAGCAAACAGCGATACTCTGCCGAGATCTTCCTGCAGATATCTCAATTCATCATCACTTACTGCAAGTATGCGCGGCACCGGCAGTTGCCGTTTGCGGAAATGTTCCGACAAATATAAAAAGGCATGGTCTTCGTCCCGGCTGGTACCTATCACACCTATTACCGAACAACCGTCGGCACCGCTGATGCGGAAATACCTGCGGTTGCTGCCGGCTGCGTCGATACGCTCAACTCCGGCCGGCTCAGAGCCGCTCCATGACCTATATAAATCTAAAAGTCCCTGCATATATCAAAGTAAAATGTCATCATCATCGCTGCCGCGCTTCTTACGTTCGTATTCAGCCGCCCAGCGGTCGAGCAGTATCAGCAACAGTATTATGCCGAGAGACATCAGCCATGACTTGGTGATATAAAGCAGTCCGGCCGAAACGACAATATACAATGCCCACTGCCATTTCTTTATTTTGTACTTATTGACATCCATAAACCTGTAAAAGTGTCTTGACGGTATAGACAAAATCGTGTACCTGATAGGTAAAGACACGGCAAACGGAAATAGAAAATACATCTTCAGCAGTCCGCATGCATCATATCTTCTGCAAAGGTAATCAAAATTAAAGACACTATGAAATAAAGACTTCAATTTTTTGACATGGGCATAAATAAAAAAATCGCATGTCGTCACGACAAGCGATTTTCAAAAAACAAACTACT
>CALNFG010000075.1 GCA_939792625.1 uncultured Prevotella sp. | reverse complement strand
GTGTTGAGTCCCGTGTTCTTTTGCGAAAAGGCCTTGTGACCCGCATAGTGCATGCCAATCCACACCGTGGGGAAGCGGGGACGGAAGCTTACGTTCTGCAGCTCGTCCGTAGGAACAAAGGGCGAGCCTACGAAAACACGCTCAACCTCCATGCCGTCGACAAACTCCGCTTCACGCGTCTTTGTCATCTTATAGCCCAACGTGTCATATACCTCCACCGTGGTTTTGTCGTCTTTCACGTCGACAACTATTTTCTTGTCTTTCACTGTAAAAGTGGTGTCAGCCGCATCTTCGGCATGTACCAGTGCAGGCAGCAGTGCCGCCATGATAAATAACAGATGTTTCATATCGTATGGTTTTTATCAAATGTCATATTCCGATTCCTATTCCGAATGCCACGGGATAACATGCCGGCGCACAGCTTTTCTTGAGCAGCGGCGTGAGCGAAGCCCGTCCGTACAGCGTCAGACAGCCGTAACCGGCACGCAGTTCGAGATTTACGCCGAGCGGACACAGGTTTATGTCATCGGTCTCGGTATGTTTCCCCTCGTCGGTGCGGTAGCGCGAATGTGCGTTCCACCTCATTTCCAGCGACGGTCCGGCTGCCACGAACAGGTCGCTGCGGCCCATCCGCTTCTGCCACTCCACCATGACGGGCAGACGGACAACGGTGTAGCTGATGTAGCTCTTGCGCAGGCGGCCCTCGCCCTCCTGCCTCATGTACGTCCGGCCGTCGGCGGTGGTCATCACGTAGTTGTCCTGAAAGTGGTTATGCACCTTGCCTATCGACAGTGCCGAAGTAAGTGCCATCGAGTTGGTAAGTCCGAAAGACATACTCAGCGGCATGATGCCCCACTCCCACGACTTCGAGTCTTTGGTGTGTATGCCGGTGTTGCCGCCGGCTCCCATAATGCTTCCCGGTATCTGGTTGAAGCCGATGTAGAAGAAGGGGTAATGGTTTTTCAGGCGCCGCTTATCGCCGCCCACAATCTTGGGGATGAACGGCGAGGTGACGTACACGCGCTCTATCTCCTGTCCGTCGACAAACTCCACCTCGCGCGTCTTTGCCATGCGGCTGCCCGAGCCGTCAAACATCTGTACCACGGTCTTGCCTCCGCGCTCGTCTATTACCAGGGTTTTGCCGTCGGCTGTCCGTGTGGTGTCACTCTTTTCGGCGGCGTGTGCCACAATAGGCAGCAGTGCCGCAAGGATAATGATAAAATGTCTCATATACTGATTTTATTTTTGTTATCGTCAGTTATAGCACAGTTTCATTATGTCATCGGGCGAAAGCTCGCCCTCGATGTATATCACGGCACCCGCCGTTCCTCTGGGATTGCTGAACAGCACGTAGCGGTTGATGCCTCCGCCGAGGGGCGGCATTATGTAATATCCGCTCACCACGCGGCCGTTCTCCACCACTTCACGTATCTTCTTGGCGTTCTTCTTGTCGGCTTTCAGATAAGGGTCAATACTCGGCTGCAGGTTTTTGTAAGTCAGGCTTTTATACACTTTCAGCTCATATCCCCGCAACTTGGCGTCGTGCATCTCGACCATCTTGCATCCTTTGGCGTGGCCGAAGCGCTTGAACACATTGTCGACATGCAGTCCCTGCTGGGCCGCCGCAGACACGGCAAAAGCCAGCATGACGGCAAGCGTCAGCATAATCCGTTTCAGGCTGTTGTGTTTCATGTCTCGTATCGTTTTCAGTTTCACTTCATCATTTCAAGGGCATCAAAAGAGTCGTCATAGTCTGACGATACAATCTGCAGGGCGTCCAAAGCCTCCTGCTTTACGGTATGACGGTCGGTGTACACCTTGCCGTCTATCACCACATAATTCTCGGGCTGTCCCATATTTCCCTTAACCACCACCAGCAGCAGTGCCACGGCAGCGGCAGCTGTCAGACCTATCACCCTGAGCCGCCTCAACATGCGGCTGCGACGCGGCACGCTTCCGGCTACCGTCACGCCGGCACCGGCCGCATGATGCCGCTCGTCGTCAACATAGGCGAAGAGCGCCCTGTACGGCCGCCACTCTTCGGGCACGCCGTCGCCACACTCCGCAAAATATTGTCTGAGCGCAGCTTCCTCATCGGCCGTGGTCATGCCGTCGAGATATCTGTCGAGCAGTGTCTGCATGTATTCTTCCCGTTTCATTGTTGTTCCCCTTTCTTCGTCGTTCATTGCTGATTACTCTCCTTGCGTCTTGTTATTCTGGCAAAGTCTGACAGTATTTTCCGCCTTGCCCGCGACAGGTTTTGTCTGAGGCTTTCGGCCGAACATCCCGTTATCTTCATTATCTCGCCGCTGTCATATCCCTCTATCTCCTTCAGTCTGAATATCTCGGCCTGCAGCGGCGGCAGGTGTTCAACTATCTGTTTTATCAGACTTATCTCGTCAGAGTGTTCCGCCTTCAGGTCTTCGGCAGCAGGCTCTGCTGTGCCGGCAGAGCCTTGTTCCAGCTGGTTATGCCTCCAGCGGTCTTTCACCTTATTTTTCAATATGGTTACGGCCAGTGCCTTCTTGCTGTCATACCGGTCGAGCGAGGAGCGCATGCTCCACATTTTGAGCATAACTTCCTGCACCAGGTCTTCGGCGCAGTCGTCATCTCCTGTCATGTTGCGCGCCATCCTGTACAGTTCGTCGCGCAAGGGTATTATTATGTAGTTAAACTCTTCCGGTGTCATATCGTTTACATAAAGAAGACGAACGAAGCCTGAAAACGTGACATCGGCATACAACTTTTTTTGAAAAAGATGAAACAGACACGCCTTCTTTTACGGCATAAGCCTGCACAACGCAACAAGAAGCCCATTATACTCTTCATTTCCACCTTATTATTAATTGTGAAATAGCTGACACTTTATGAAAAAGAGATTTAAAATGAACAAAAGAACAATAAATGCGAAATAAAGATACACGCTAATTGCAAAAAAAACTATTATTTTGCAAACTAAATGGTAAATAAAAGTTTTCTTTACACCGCCATACGTGCGTCGATAGATGCAGGAGCGGAAATAATGAAGATATATGACGACCCCGAGGCCGACTTCGAGATAGAACGGAAAGCGGACAATTCGCCGCTGACCATAGCCGACCGGAAAGCAAACATGATAATAGCAGACATGCTCAGACAGACGCCTTACCCCATATTGAGCGAAGAGGGGGCACACGCGCCTTACGACGCACGCCGCAAATGGAAAGAGCTTTGGATAGTCGACCCGCTCGACGGCACGAAAGAATTTATCAAACGCAACGGGGAGTTCACCGTTAACATCGCTTACGTTAACGAAGGAAGGCCTGAAGCGGGAGTGATATACATCCCGGCAAGGCACGAACTGTACTTCGGATGTACGGACGACGGGGCTTACAAAGCGACAGACATATTTTCACTGCCGGCAGACGGCAGCATGGAAAGCCTGAAAGCAACGGCCGTGCGGCTGTCGCCTGACGACAACAGGCATGAAGGCTTTGTGGTAGTAGCATCACGCTCACACCTGAATGCAGAGACACAGGCTTTCATCGACGAGATGAAAAAGACTCACAACGACGTGAAAACAGCTTCACGCGGCAGTTCGCTGAAACTGTGTCTCGTGGCGGAAGGATGCGCCGACGTATATCCTCGCTTCGCCCCGACCATGGAGTGGGACACGGCGGCAGGCCACGCCATAGCCGCGGCAGCAGGGTGTGAAGTAGTAAAAGCCGACGACGGTATGCCGCTGACATACAACAAAGCCGACCTGCATAACCCGTGGTTTATCGTAAAAAGATAATCTTCAGCTTAACAAAACAATAATTCAACAATGACTTTCGAAATAATATTCGTGCTGCTGGCACTGGCAGGAATGCTCACGGCGCTGATTCTTGACAAGATGCGTCCCGGCATTGTGCTGCTGTCCGTGGTGGTGGTGTTCATGGCCGCGGGCATAATCACTCCTAAACAGATGGTTGCCGGCTTCAGCAACAGGGGCATGATTACAGTGGCACTGCTGTTTCTCGTCAGCGAGGGCATAAGACAGAGCGGAGCGCTAAGCGCGGTGGTGAAGAAGCTGTTGCCCGGAAAGGGTGCATCGGTGACAAAGGCGCAGATGCGCATACTGCCGATAGTGAGCGGCTTCTCGGCTTTTCTCAACAATACACCGGTGGTGGTTATCTTCGCCCCGATACTGAAAAACTGGTCAAAGAAAGTCGGTCTGCCTTGCACGAAATTTCTCATCCCGTTGTCTTACGCCACCATTCTGGGCGGACTTTGCACACTCATCGGCACATCAACCAACCTTGTCGTACACGGCATGATGATCGACCGCGGCCTGGAAGGGTTGAAAATGTTCGACTTGGCTTATATCGGCATTCCAATAACAGTGGTAGGCCTGGCTTTTATCATAATAGCATCGAAAAAGCTACTGCCCGAAGCACGGCCCGACAGCATTGAAGACGAAGAGGAAGAACGCACGGAAGCCACCGGACAACATGTGGTTGAAGTGGTGCTGGCATCACGCTTCCCCGGACTGAAGCGCAAGCTGAAGAATTTCGACTTCAAACGCCGTTACGGAGCCGAAGTCAAAGAGATAAGACAGGGAGGACAGGTGTTTACCGAGAATCTGGGAGAAGTAAGACTGCAACAGGGCGACACGCTCGTACTGCTGGCCGACGATGCCTTTACCCGCACATGGGGTGACTCTTCAGTGTTCCTCATGATGACCAACGGCAAGGAGATACCAACAAGGCCCGTACCGCAGTGGAAGAAGTGGGCAGCCCTGACCCTGCTCATCATCATGATTGTGGGAGCAACGATAGGAGAACTGCCGGCGATGCAGGAGCGCTTTCCAAACGTAAAGCTCGACATGTTCTTCTTCGCATCGGTAACGGCGGTGGTGATGGCATGGTTAAAGCTGTTTCCTCCGAAGAAATACACTAAGTACATCAGCTGGGACATACTGATAACCATAGCCTGCGCCTTTGCCATAAGTGCCGCAATGGAAGAATCGGGACTGGCCGCGCTGATAGCCAACTTCATAAAGAGCGTTTCAGGCTCGCTCGGGGCATGGGGAGCGCTGGCACTGCTGTATCTCGTCACGCTCATCATAACCGAACTCATCACCAACAATGCCGCAGCTGCTCTGGCTTTTCCGCTGGCTTTGGAAACGGCAGAGAAGTTCGGTGTTGACCCGATGCCGTTCTTCATAGCCATCTGCATTGCAGCCTCAGCGGGCTTTGCCACGCCGATAGGCTATCAGACAAACCTCATCGTACAGGGTGCGGGAAACTATAAGTTCACAGACTTTATTAAGATTGGTCTGCCTATGGACATCATCGTCATGGTAATATCCGTGGGACTGATACCTCTCATCTGGCCGTTCACTGCAGCTTAATCATGAATTATAAATTATGAATCACATATATCCCATATTTGACAAAATGCTGACAAGGGCAGACAAAGAAGACCTGCTCGGACAGCGCGGGCTGATGATATGGTTTACCGGACTTAGCGGGTCGGGGAAAAGCACCGTTGCAATAGCCCTTGAACGAGAACTGCAAAAACGGGGACTGCTGTGCCGCATTCTCGACGGCGACAACATACGCAGCGGAATAAACAACAATCTCGGTTTCTCCCAAGAAGACAGAGTGGAAAACATACGGCGCATAGCAGAGATTGGCAAGCTTTTTGTTGATACCGGAATTATAACCATTGCGGCTTTCATAAGCCCGAGCAACGACATACGCCGCATGGCTGCTGACATTATAGGGCACGACGACTTTGTAGAAGTATATGTCAGTACGCCAATCGAAGAATGTGAGAAGCGCGACGTGAAAGGACTGTATGCCAAGGCACGGCGCGGCGAAATAAAAGACTTCACGGGAGTGTCGGCACCATTTGAAGTGCCGGAGCATCCCGACCTGTCGCTCGACACATCAGTGCTGAGCCTTGAAGAGTCAGTCGCAATGCTGCTGAAAAAAATACTGCCACGAGTGGAAAGACACTCCGGCAACAAATGACAAGAGGAAAAGAAAACAGAAACAGGATGAAAGAAGAATACAAACTGAGCCATCTGAAAGAACTTGAGGCGGAGTCGATACACATCATCCGCGAAGTTGCAGCCGAGTTTGAAAACCCGGTGATGCTTTACAGCATAGGCAAAGACTCGTCCGTTATGGTGAGACTTGCCGAAAAAGCTTTCTACCCGGGACGACCGCCGTTTCCGCTTATGCACATTGACTCGAAATGGAAATTCAAGGAAATGCTGAAGTTCCGCGACTGGTATGCCGAAACCCACGGCTGGAAGCTTATAGTGGAAAGTAACATGGAGGCTTTCCGTGCCGGCGTTGGTCCGTTCACACACGGCAGCAAAGTGCATACGGACATAATGAAGACACAGGCACTGCTGCACGCCTTGGACAAATACAAGTTTGACGCGGCTTTCGGCGGCGCACGCCGTGACGAAGAGAAGTCGCGTGCGAAAGAAAGAATATTCTCTTTCCGCAACAAATTCCATCAGTGGGACCCCAAAAACCAACGTCCTGAACTATGGGACATATACAACACACGCATACGCAAAGGCGAGGGAGAGATAAGGGTGTTCCCACTGAGCAACTGGACAGAACTTGACATCTGGCAGTACATACGTCTCGAGAACATACCCATCGTACCACTGTATTTCGCCAAAGAACGTCCCGTCGTAAACATCGACGGACAACTGATAATGCCTGACGACGACCGGTTGCCCGAAAAATACCGCGACAAGATAGAATACAGGAAAATACGCTTCCGCACACTGGGTTGCTGGCCTCTGACCGGAGCCATAGAGAGCGATGCCGACACAATAGAAAAGATTGTCGAGGAGATGATGACCACCACCAAAAGCGAGCGCACGACAAGAGTGATAGACTTCGACCAGGACGCAAGCATGGAGGAAAAGAAGAGAGAGGGGTATTTCTAATTCTTTAAATTCTCAAAAAGACAATGGAACACTTAGATAAAACACAGTCCGGCAACCCGATGGAGGGCGAGATACGCGGCAACATGTCGATAGAAGAATTTTTGGCAAACGACGAACGCAAGGACCTGCTCAGATTCCTGACCGCAGGCTCGGTAGACGACGGCAAGTCTACTCTCATAGGACGTCTGCTGTATGACAGCAAGAAACTTTATGAAGACCAGCTCGTAGCCCTCGAACGCGACAGCAAGCGTGTGGGCAATGCCGGCGACCACATTGACTACGCCCTGCTGCTCGACGGTCTGAAAGCCGAGCGTGAACAGGGAATAACGATTGACGTGGCCTACAGATATTTTTCAACCAACAAGCGTAAATTCATCATAGCCGACACACCGGGGCACGAACAGTACACACGCAACATGATTACCGGAGGCTCAACCGCAAACATGGCAGTCATACTGGTTGACGCCCGTGCCGGCATCGTGACACAGACCCGCAGGCACACATTCCTCGTGTCGCTGCTCGGCATAAAGCATGTCGTACTGGCTGTGAACAAGATGGACCTGGTGGACTTTTCAAAAGAAGTATTCGACAAGATTGTGGCTGAATACACAGCTTTCACTTCACAGCTCGGAATACCCGACGTACAATGCATCCCGCTGTCGGCTCTCGACGGCGACAACGTGGTGGACAAGTCTGAAAGAACGCCGTGGTACGACGGCGAGCCGCTGCTCAGGCATCTCGAAACCGTACATACCGGAAACGACCACAACCTGAAAGACTTCCGCTTCGCCGTACAGTATGTCTTGCGCCCCACGCTCGACTTCCGCGGCTTCTGCGGCAAGATTGCCTCAGGCATTGTTCGCAAAGGCGATGAAGTCATGGCTCTGCCATCGGGCAAGAAATCACGCATAAAGAGCATCGTAACGTATGACGGCGAACTGGATTACGCCTTCCCGCCAATGTCGGTGACACTGACTCTTGAAGACGAAATCGACGTTTCACGCGGAGAAATGCTCGTGCATCCAGACAACATCCCGACAACGGGACGCAACTTTGAGGCCATGCTGGTATGGATGGACGAAGAAAAGATGGACATGAGCAAGCCTTTCTTCCTGAAACAGACCACTAACACAAGCCGCGCAAAGATTGACTCCATAAAATACAAGGTGGACGTCAACACTATGGAACATCTCACCGAAGAGAACGGCAAAGTGGCTAAGGGCGACATGCCGCTGAAGCTTAACCAGATAGCGCGTGTAGTACTTACATCGGCCAAAGAACTGTTCTTCGACCCTTACACGGAGAACAAGGCTACGGGAGCGTTTATCCTGATTGACCCGATAACCAACAACACCAGTGCAGTGGGCATGATCATCAGCCGCGTGGACGACAAAGACATGCACACATCCATAGAACCGGCAAGGCTCGACCTTGCGAGGCTCGGCATCACTCCCGAACATTATGAAGCAGTAACCACTGCCGTGAAAGAACTTGAACGGCAGGGATACGATATCGAGATAATTTATTAATTACGGTTATACGGTTTTCGGTTATGTGGTTGTACGGTTTTACGGGTTCCGGTTATTAGGTTTTACGGTCGCAGATGACCGCACAACCGTACAACCACATAACCGTACAACCACATAACCGCAAAACCGCATAACCATACAAGCACACAAGCACACAACAATGGGATTACTTGAATTTAACAAACTGCCAATCAACACGCTGGTAGGTGCCGACTGGAACACGTTCAGGCGTGTGACCAGCGGACAGACCATCGACCCGAAATACCGCGGCAAGTTCCGCCTCACCAAAGCCGTGTGCCGACTGCTGTCCACGCTGGCCCCAATACAGGACAAGCGCTATGACAGACTGCTGGCCGGCAAGCCGCTGGAACATGACCCCGTGTTCATACTCGGCCACTGGCGCAGCGGCACGACGTTTATGCACAACGTACTGTCGTGCGACAGGCACTTCGGTTACAACACCACTTACCAGACAGTATTTCCGCACCTCATGATGTGGGGCCAGCCGTTCTTCAAGAAGAGCATGAGCGGACTGATGCCCGACAAGCGCCCCACCGACAACATGGAACTGGCCGTAGACCTGCCCCAGGAAGAAGAGTTCGCCCTGAGCAACATGATGCCCTACACATACTACAACTTCTGGTTCCTGCCAAAGAACATGATGACGTATGCCGAGAAATACTTGCTGTTCAACGACATTTCGCCCGAAGAGCTGAAAGTGTTTGAAGAAACATTCGTAAAGCTGATAAAGATATCGCTGTGGAACACGGGCGGCTCACAGTTCCTCAGCAAGAATCCTCCCCACACGGGGCGCGTGAAGGAGCTGGTGAAGATGTTCCCCAACGCCAAGTTCATCTACCTGATGCGCAACCCGTACACCGTGTTCGAGTCAACCCGCAGCTTCTTCACCAACACCATCAAGCCGCTGAAGCTGCAAGACATCAGCGACGAACAACTGCAGGAGAACATACTGAAAGTGTACGACCTGCTGTATCACAAATACGAAAGCGACAAGAAATACATACCCGAAGGCAACCTCATAGAGATAAGGTTTGAAGACTATGAGAAAGACGCCTTCGACATGACGCAGGAGATTTACACCAGACTGAACATCCCCGGATTCAGCGAGGCACGCCCCGCGATAGCCGCATACGTGGACAAGAAGAAGGGATACAAGAAGAACAAATACCAGTATAAGCCCGAAACGGTAAAACTGGTGGAACAACACTGGGGCTTCGCCCTCGAACAGTGGCATTACAGCATATAAACGACACATGCCGCAACAAGCAACGGCATAACGGCCTGAAGCACACGCTTCAGGCCGCTTTGCATAAAAGCAATCCAATTACCTGAGAAAAACTTCTACCAAATCATTCTGTCAACGGCCGTGACGCATGGCCTTATGCTTTCAAATCCTATTCACGATGCTCTCCGGCAGTACAGGCATGGCACCGCTCTGCGTACATACGTATGCCGACACATCGACAGCCAGTTTGTGAGCATCGGGCACAGACATGCCCCTGAGTATACCCGAACAGAAAGCTCCCGTAAACGAGTCGCCCGCGCCAACGGTGTCAACCACCTCCACCCGCGGCGTTTCCTGAAACGACACGTGACCCGGCGTGAACACATAGCTGCCGTTGGTTCCGCACGTCAGCACGAGCATGTCGAGATTGTACTTACCGAGGATGAGCCAGCACTTGTTGCGCATGTCAAGACCGGGATAGCCGAACATGC
>CALNFG010000074.1 GCA_939792625.1 uncultured Prevotella sp. | reverse complement strand
AAGGGATTAAGCAAGTGAGCAGGATGTTTATTTAATCAGCCGAAGTGGTTAAAGAAGTTATCGCCCGCCATGTGCGGGCGATAACTTCTTTTGATAATCCGGAGTTCTGTAAGACAGCACTTAAATTCATTTTACGTTTTTTGCCTTCAGCAGTGTCGCCACAAACCACGCGCAGGCAGCCAGACGCATTATCAGCGGATAGTCCGCCGGCAGCACAACGGCAAAGAACGACAACTGTGCCCCGGTAATGCAGCGGGCCTCGGCCGCACCGACCTCTCTTTCAAGCACCTTCGAGTAATACCTGCGCAGCAGCCTCTGCGGATAGCGCATCAGGCAGACCGCAATTTTCAACACGTCCGCACACTTACGGGCAATACCGGCGTTGCCGTCGGTCAGAGTGATTTGCTTTTCCATATCCTTAATCATTATAATGTTTTCTGACTGCAAAATAAATGCGCATCTGCGCACAATAAGTTCACTGCGCCTGCGTTTTTAGTTAAAAACACATAAAGCAATGCTTAAAAGCCATTTACATGCCGGACTGACAGAGGCCGGATGCGACGAGGCCGGCCGCGGATGCCTTGCAGGGAGCGTGTATGCGGCGGCGGTCATACTGCCCGGGGACTACACGAACGAGCGCCTGAACGACTCGAAGAAGCTCACGGCCAAATGCCGCTTCGAGCTGCGGCACGAGATAGAGCGCGACGCTCTGGCGTGGGCCGTGGGCGTGGTAACACCCGAAGAGATTGACAGCATCAACATACTCAACGCCAGCATACTGGCCATGCACCGCGCCCTCGACGCACTGAGCCTCACGCCCGAGGCCATCATCGTTGACGGCAACCGCTTCAAGCCCTACCGCTTCATTCCCTACACCACCGTCGTAAAAGGCGACGGCAAATATCTCTCGATAGCCGCGGCCAGCATACTGGCCAAGACTTACCGCGACGAATACATGGACCGCCTCGCCGCCGAATATCCGCAATACGGCTGGGACGTAAACAAGGGCTACCCTACCCGACTACACCGCGAAGCCATCAAACAGTTCGGCATAACACCATATCACAGGAAAAGCTTTAAACTAATTCATAATTCTTAATTCATAATTCATAATTGGGTCGGGTGCGTAATTCCAAATTCATTGATTGCATCCTGCCCAATTATGAATTATGAATTAAGAATTATGAATTAAAAATTGTTATGCGTCACGATAAACTGGAACGTGAGTTAAGCCTCATACTGCTGCTCACGGAGAACAACAAGTATGGTGTGGACGAGCTGTGCGACAAAGTCGGCATATCGCGCCGCAACCTGTATTACTATCTTGAGTTTCTGCGCGACTGCGGATTCAAGGTGTACAAGCGCGGCAACTGCCACTGCATAGACCGCGACTCGCCGTTTTTCAACCGGCTGTTCGACCGCATTTCGTTCACCGAAGAAGAAGCCATACTCATAGGCCGCCTGCTCGACAAAGCCGGACGGGGCAACGCCATAGCCGCAGGACTGAAGAACAAACTGCACCGCTTCTACGACCTCGACATACTTACCGGCGAGGAGCCGCGCGACCGGGCCGTGCAGAGCATAGCCGCCCTGCACACCGCAATCAAGCTGAAGCGCCAGGCCGTACTCGTGGGCTACTCGTCGCCTCACAGCTCGACCACGCGCGACCGCTTCGTGGAGCCGTTCATGCTGATGAACAACAACAACGAGGTGCGCTGCTACGAGCCGGCCTCGGGCCTGAACAAGACGTTCAAGGTGAGCCGCATGCAGAGCGTGGAAGTACTCGAATCGCCCTGGACCGGCGAACAGCATCACCGCTGCATGTACACCGACATCTTCATGTTCAGCGGCGAAGAACTGCTGCCCGTCGACATGATGCTCGGCCGCCTGTCGTGCAGTCTGCTGCTCGAAGAGTATCCACGGGCCGCAGCCTTTCTCGCGCCGCCCGACGACGGGCAGCGCCGCCTCACGATGAACGTGTGCAACTATGCCGGCATAGGCCGCTTCGTACTCGGTCTGTACGACGACATCACCGTACTCGGCGGCGACGGTTTCAAGGCATATCTGCGCGAAAGGATAGAGCGGATGAAGGCCGACTGACGGCCCGGCAAAGCACTAAACGGCAACCATCGGCGGCCGTAGGCACTGCAGCCGGACAGCAGTCTGTTTCCCATTGATTATCAACATGTTACAGAACGCTCTGCAAAAGGTAAGCTTTCGCATCGTAAAAGGTAACCTTTCGGGGCGCAAAAGGTAACCTTTAGCAGACCAAAAGCTTACCTTTCGCAAAGCAGACTGAAAGCAGACACAAAAAAACGGAGGATACCGCGCACACCTGCCGGCAATCCCCCGAAAAACAGTAAAATTTATCAACTCAGCTTATATTACTTCTTTACAATCTTCGTCTTGTATCCGTTGACAGCCACGATGTATATGCCTGCGGGCATGTCGCCGACGTAAACCGTCTTTTCGGCAGCCGTCTTCACGAGCGTTCCACCCACGCCGTAGATGCTTACGCTTACATCACCGTCGGCAGTTATGGTGAGCATGTCGCCCGAAAGTCTTACGCCGATGCCCGTCTCGCCGGTCGCGGTGGCGCCAGCGATGGCCGTGGCCGTGTTCTCAGAGTAGAAGTAGTTGCGCGTGGTGGCCATCCAGCCGTTGCTGCCGTCGCCGTAAATGTCTTCTATCCAGTTTATCTTGTACGGGTCGGTCCAGCCTTCGGGGAAGCATGCGTCGGATGAGGGCACGTCGAAGTCATATTCTACCACCTGTCCGTTGTTCGTGGTCCACTCTTCGTTGGTCCACTTGTAACTGCGGCGGGCCACAAGTACGCCGTTGACATATTCGTAGGTTATGCGCGTAGAGTTTACCCAACCTTCTTCGTCTTCAGGGTCAAGGGCGGCGCTGCGCAGCGGTGAGCCCAGCGGTTGCAGTCCGCCTCCGCCGCCGTTCATGATAACAGCCTCTGTCATGTTGCCGTCGGTGTCATACGTGTACAGTGAGCGTGACGTCTGCTTGCGCTCGCCGTCAACCCAGTCCCACACGTAGGCATAGGTCAGATTATTATCGTTGTCATAGCCGTATTTCTCCTCGAAGAGATAGCCTATCGTGCCGTCAGCGGCTATGGTCTGTTCTACGATCCATGTCTTATAGTTGTCGGCGTTATAGCCGTACCATGTCTGTTGGGTGCAGCTTTCGCCCGTCTTGTTGTACTCGTCGTCATAAACGTAGTTCACGTATTTTGTCAGTCCCTCGCGGTTGCCTTCCTCGTCATAAGTCCATTCGGTGGGACTGGAGCCCAGCAACACCCATCCGGCACTGTCAGGCAGACATTTCCAAGTCTCCACAAGTATTTCGTTGCCGCGGTCGTTGAACGTGTGGCGGCTCTTCCATGTGGTGTAGATGCCGAGCCGCGCGTCCCAGTCGTCGCCTCCGCACCATGTTCCCGACTTGCGGTCAAAGTAATGTTCAGACTGCCCCATGAGGCGTCCGTCCTCGGCAATGTCGTTGGTGAAGAAGTAATACTGCTGCCACTTGCCGTCAATCCAGAAGAAGTTGCCCTTGTAAGTCATGCGCACGGTGTCGATGCCTTCCTGATACTGTGCCTCGGGGTCAAAAGGACCGTCAAACCATACGTAGTCGTATTTCTCGGCGCCTACCCACTGTGTGCCGTCCCATGTGTAGCCCGTATAGCTGGTCTGGCGCTTGTTTGCGTCCCATGAGGCATAGTTGTGCGTAGCGGGCTGCCACTGCGAGCCGTCCCACGAGTAGAGCGTTTCCTCTATGATATTTGCGTTGTCGTCATAGACGTATTCACCCTTCGATACGGCAACCCAGCTGCCGTCAGCATCCGTCTGATAGGTTATCTGCTCTATGCCGAGGCCTTGCTCGTTATACTTAAATTCCTCACGACGGCCTGTGCCGTAACCTTTTGCCTGCTGGCTGAGTATGAGTCCGTCCTCGTTCCATACATACTCATACTGCTCCACGGGCTCTCCCCATGTGCCGGTGGCGGCATCCCAGTAATAATAATTGCGGGCTGTTTCCTTGCCCTTTGAATTATATTTAAACTCCTGCAGCGAGGCATTGCTGCCGTCAGGGTTGGTTGTCACTATACTGTCGAGCTTCAGCTTGCCGTCGGCATCAGTGCCGGCCAAAGCGGGAAGCACCCTTGCAGGCACGTTTACGCCTTTTTCACGGGCGGCTTTACTGATGTCGGCCGCTCTCTGTGTCCTGTCCGACTGTAGCGGAGCATGCTCCACGGCGTGAAGTCTTGGCTTTATCTCCAAAGATATCTGCTGCATGCCTCCTGTTCCCACTTGTGCCGACGCACCTGCGCCCATGCACAAACCTGCCGTTAAAAGTAAACTCTTCAACTTCATAATCAAATGGTTTTGTCTGTTAATAAATATTCGTCGTTCTCTCAGATGTCAAACACCTTAACTTTTGCGCGCCTCAACGTGTTTGTCTGATGCAAAAGTATGAATTATCGTTACAATCTGCAAACACGGCAGGTTTGGATTCGTGAATAAATACCTCTTTGACATGAAAAAGGCCGCAGGCGGACTGCCTGCGGCCGTATAAACTGCATGAAAAGCGCCGGAAGAGGCTCAGCTGCCGGTCTCAACCACCTTCTGACAGAGCGTGGAGTAAGTCCCGGCCGGCCGGTCTCAGCTCTTTACAATCTTCGTCTTGTATCCGTTTACGGCCACAATGTATATGCCCGCGGGCATGTCGCCGACGTAAACCGTCTTTTCGGCAGCCGTCTTCACGAGCGTTCCGTCCACGCCGTAGATGCTTACGCTGACATCACCGCCGGCCGTTATGGTGAGCATGTCGCCCGACAATCTTACGCCGATGCCTGTCCCGCCCGTTGCGCCGGCGCCGCCGATGCCCGTGGCCGTGTTCTCAGAGTAGAAGTAGTTGTTCGTAAAGACCATCCAGCCGTTGTTGCCGTCAGCGTTAAGACTGTATGTCCGGTTGACTTTATACGGGTCCTCCCAATCTTCTGGGAGACATAAGTCGGCCGAAGGCACGTCGAAGTCATACTCTGTCACACTTCCGTAGTTCGTTGTCCACTCTCCGTCGGCCCATCTGTAACTGTGGTTGGCCACAAGTACGTCGTTGGCATATTCGCGTGTCTCGCGCACAGAGTTGACCCATCCCTCTTTATCTTCGGGGTTGAGGGCGGCGCTGCGCAGCGGTGCGCCCTGCGACCGCATACCTGCCCTGTCGCCGCTCATTAAGACAATCTCAGTCAGGTTGCCGTCCGTGTCATACGTATTCAGCACACATGACAGCGGCCTACGCACGCCGTCAACCCAGTCCCATTCATAGGTATAGATAATTTTATTATTGTCGTCATAGCCGTATTTTTCTTCGTAAAGGCCTTCCATATCGCCGCTCTCGCCCATATACTGTTCCAAAATCCACGTCAGATAGTTGTCGGCATTATAGCCGTACCATGTCTGCTCCGTGCAGGTCTCGCCCGTCTTGTTGTACTCGTCGTCGTAAACATAGTTCACGTATTTTGTCAATCCCTCGCGGTTGCCTTCCTCGTCATAAGTCCATTCGGTGGGATTGGAACCCAGCAACACCCACCCGGCGCTGTCGGGCAGACATTTCCAAGTCTCGACAAGCACATGATGACCACGTTCGTTGAACGTCCGGCGGCTCTTTAATGTGGAGCATGCGATGAGCCGGCCGTCCCAATCGTCGCCTCCGCACCACGTTCCCGACCGGCGATCATAGTAATTGTCCGACTGCCCCATGAGGCGTCCGTCCCCGGCTATGTCATTGGTGAAGACGTGATACAGCTGCCACCTGCCGTCAACCCAGAAGTAGTCGCCACTGTAAGTCATGCGCCTGGTATCGGCATCTTCCTGATACTGCGTCTCAGGGTCGGAAGGTCCGTCATACCATACACAGTCATATTTCTCAGTGCCTGCCCACTGTGTGCCGTCCCATGTGTAGCCCGTGTAACCTGTCTGGCGTTTCTTTGCGTCCCACGAGGTACAGTTACGGGTGTCGGGTTGCCACTGCGAGCCGTCCCACGAGTAGAGCGTTTCCTCAATCAGGTTGCCGGCATCATCATAGTCATACTCACCTTTCGACTCCGCAACCCAACCGTCTTCGGCATCCGTCTGACGGTTTACCTGCCGCATGCCGTCACGAGTGTACCCCGTAAGGTGCTTGTCTGCGTTCCATGAATAGTACGTTTCCTCAGTCATGTTGCCGTCGTCGTCATAGCCATACTCTTCTTTAGTCACCGCAACCCAGTTGCCGTCATAATCCGTCTGATAGTTTATCTGTTCTGTTTTCAGTTCCTGTCCGTTATATTTATATTCCACACGGCTGCCCATGTCGTAAATCATCGACTGCTCGCTTAATAACAGACCGTCGTCAGTCCACACATAATCAAACTGCATCACGGGCTCTCCCCATGCGCCGGCAGCAGCATCCCAGTAACTGTTTGTACTCTTTGTTTCTCTGCCGCCGGAATCATATTCATAACATTCAAGTGACCCATAACTTCCGTCCGGATTGACTGTCACTATGCTGTCAAGCTTCTGCTTGCCGTCGGCACTGCTGCCTGCACGTGCGGGAAGCGCCTTTGCAGGCTCGTTCACGGCTTTTTCACCGGCGGCTTTTCTGACGTCGGCCGCCCTCAGTGGCCTGTCCAACCACTGCGGAGCATGCTTCACTGCGTGAAGTCTGGGCTTTATCTCCAGAGACATCTGCCGCATTTTTCCTGTCCCTACTTGTGCCGACGCACCTGCGCCGATGCACAGGCCTGCAGCCAAAAGTAAACTTTTCAAATTCATAATCAAATAGTTTTGTATGTTGATAAATATTCGTCTCTCCATAAGATGCCTGACATCCTGACTTTTACAAGTCAGGGCAGGTTTGTCTGATGCAAAAGTATAAATTGTCAGCGCAAAATACAAGCGGGGCAGGTTTGTATTCGTTGATAAACATCATTTTGCCATGAAAAAGGCCGGAAAAGACTCAGCGGTCGGTCTCGGCCATCTTCTGATAAAGCGACGGGGTAAGCCCCGTGATGCGCCTGAAGATGTTCACAAACGTGGCGTGCGACCTGTAACCCACACTCTCGCCGACGGCCTTCACCGTAAGGTGGCCGTACCTCTCGCTGTCGGCCAGGCGTCTGCAGGCCGTGCGTATGCGGTACTCGTTGACGTAGTTGCTGAAGTTCTTGTGGTAAGTGCCGTTGATGACCTGCGACACGTATTTGCTGTTAGAGCCCACGAGCGCGGCCAGGCGGTCTAACGAGAAGTCCTCCGAGCAGAACTCCTCGCTGTTCTCCATCACGGCAGATATGGCTTCGGCCAGTGCCCGCTGCCGGTCGTCATCAAGATTGCTCGACTTATACTTGCGCTCCGCCGGCTCCTCCCCGGCCGGCTGTGCAGACGCGGCGGCCGCCCTCAGTGCGTCGGCCTCGCTCTCGAGGCGGGCTATGCGCTCCATGTCTTCGGAGTGGCGGCGGTTCATGTGTTCCTGCTTGGCCATGAAGTCGCGGTTAATGGCATACAGACCCGCGTAGCTGCTGTTCAGCTTCTTGTTCTGCCGGTAAAGAATGACAAGAAACGTAGTAACCACGAGCATGGCCGCAAAGCCCAGACCGATGGCCGCGCGCTGGCGCATTATGGTGAGGCGGCTCTCCTGCTGTTGCAGGCGCAGGGATGAAATCTCCTTGTCGGTCTTTTCCATCTCATACTGAAACTGTACGTTCTTGGCCACGTCGAAGCGGCGCAGGTTGAATATGGAGTCGCTCATCGACAGAAACCGCGCCTTATACTCCATCGACTCGGCCTTCATGCCCATGTCTTCGTATATTTCGGAGGCATCTTTGAGCTGTTCCACAAACATGTGTGTTATGCCGTGGCGGAGAGCCGTCTGCTCACACTTGTTGAGATAAAACAGCGTTGAATCATCCTGTCCGGCCTTGCGGAAAGCCTTGTAAAGCTCCTGATAAGCATAACACTCATACTGCGGCGGCAGCTTGGACGCAACAGCGTAGGACGCCAGATGACGAAACTCGGCCACGGCTCCGGCATACTTGCCCGAAGCCGTCAGTATGAGTGCATGGTTGAAGTCGATGATGAAACTGTTCACGCTGTTGTCATTGCCCCGCGCGGCCTGCGATGCCCTCTGGTACTTGCGTGCCTCGTCCAGACGCCCCATGTAGATGTAAATGGCGGTAAGATTGGTCAGCAGCTTGCGCCGCGTGTCGGCATCGGCGTCGCCGCGGCACAGCTCGTAGCCGGTCTTAAAGTAGCCCACACCCTTCTCGTAGTCCTGAAACTGACAGTACACGTTGCCAATGTTCTTGTAAAACCGGGCTATGCCCTCGCGCACGCTGCCGCCCTCGCACACCTTTAGTCCGCTAACGTAATACTCAAGCGCACGCACATAGTCGCCCCTGCCATAGTATATGTCGCCGGCCTTCAGGTTGGCCGAGCTGCAGGCACGGCGCTCGGCTTCGGCCATGTCGTCGGCCGCGCGGTCGCACACCACCATGTAAAGCACCAGCGCCTCCTCCGCCCTGCCGCGCGAAAGGCTCGCGTCGCCCATCTCCACGATGCGGGCCGACGGCAGCCCCGACACCTTATTAATAAGTCCGGTATATTTGCTGAGGTCGGCCGGCATCATGCCGGCGGCAAATGCGCACAGCAGCACTGACAGCAGACAGAATCGTCGGAATATGATAGACATAAAGTTTTACTGTTTTTATTGTGCTTGCAAATTTAAGTTTTTTTAATCAAAAATGCAAGATGCGACAATAAAAAAGAGCAACTGACCACTAAAATAAATCCCGGCATGCGGAGCCTGCATGCGCCCGGCAAAAGCCCGGACATAACATGCTGACAATCAGCCTATTACAGAACACATTGCAAAAGGTAAGCTTTTGCCTCGCAAAAGACCGTGTTTTACACGACGAAAGGTTACCTTTTGGCAACCAAAAGATAACCTTTCGCAATCAGTCTGACGACATCTTTTAAGGGACGACTACTTAGGCCTGATGCAAAAATATGCAAAAAATCCGATAAAGGCAAGTTTTTGGTTTGCTTTTATCAGCTCCGGCATGTTCACAGAATACAGTAAAAAAGAAAAGCCGGCGGCAGTAACAGGCATCATCCTGTCCTGCCGCCGGCCAAACAATATGTATAAACAAAATTTAAAGCTTCTGCTTTACCTCTATCTCGGTAAATGTCTCGATGATGTCGCCTACCTGAATGTCGTTGAAGTTGACAAGACTGATACCGCACTCGAAGTTCACGCCGACCTCCTTAACATCGTCCTTAAAACGCTTCAGGGCGTTGATGTCGCCGGTATGCACCACGATGCCGTCGCGCACGACGCGCGCCTTGTCGCTGCGGTGTACCTTGCCTTCGCTGACGTATGCGCCCGCCACGGTGCCCACTTTCGAGATGTGGTAAACCTCGCGCACCTCTACCTGACCGGTGACAACCTCCTTCACCACCTTGTCGAGCATGCCTTCCATGGCTGACTTCACGTCTTCTATGGCGTCGTAAATCACAGAGTAGGTGTTGATTTCAACTCCCTCCTGATCGGCCAGCTTGCGTGCCGCCGACGACGGACGCACCTGGAAGCCCACGATGATGGCATCAGAGGCGTCGGCCAGCGATACATCGCTCTCAGAAATCTGTCCCACGGCCTTGTAGATGACGTTCACCTTTATCTTCTCCGTCGAGAGCTTGATGAACGAGTCGCTCAGAGCCTCTATACTTCCGTCGGTGTCTCCCTTGACGACAATGTTCAATTCCTTGAACGAGCCGAGGGCTATGCGGTGGCTGATGTCGCTCAGCGTCAGACGCTTCTGTGTGCGCAGACCCTGCTCGCGCTGCAGCTGCAGACGCTTGTTGGCAATATCGCGTGCCTCCTGCTCTGTCTCAAGAATGTGGAACGAGTCGCCCGCGGTCGGGGCACCGTTGAGTCCCAGGATGATGGCAGGCTCGGCAGGAGCGGCCTTCTGTATGCGCTGGTTGCGCTCGTTGAACATCGCCTTGATGCGGCCATAGTTGGTTCCGGCTATCACTACGTCGCCAACGTTGAGTGTACCGTTGCTGACAAGCACCGTCGACACGTATCCGCGACCCTTGTCGAGAGAAGACTCTATGATGCTGCCCGTGGCCTTGCGGTTGGGGTTTGCCTTCAGGTCGAGCATCTCAGCCTCAAGCAACACTTTCTCGAGCAGTTCGTCCACGCCCATGCCTTTCTTGGCGCTGATTTCCTGACACTGGTACTTTCCGCCCCACTCTTCAACGAGCAGATTCATGTTTGCAAGGTCTTCACG
>CALNFG010000073.1 GCA_939792625.1 uncultured Prevotella sp. | reverse complement strand
CCTAATAATAGGCTTAGATCTTGACAGTTTTTCTCCAATGGGTGGAGAAGATGTTCTTCAGCGATGTGTAAATCTTGTAAACAATGCTCAGAATCTTAACTTCACAGGATGGAAAGCTTTTGAAAATGACCGTAACAGATTTGCAATAATCAATGACTATATGGATGGAGCTATGCAACCATTCAGACAATTCCAATATGATTATTACCGCACTGGGTTGGATGAAATGGCAAATAATGCTGACCGCGGGCGTACAAATATATCGACAGCAATAGAAACGCATCTGAAAAAAGTGCATGAAGATAAACCCCTGAGTATGTTGCTACAAATCTGGACAGATTATAAAAAAGATGAATTGAGCAACATTTATAAAGGAAAAGGAACTCAGAAAGAAAAAGAAGCTGTTTATGAAGTGCTTTTTTCGATAAATGCTTCTCAAAACAATTATTGGGAAAAAATTAAGGAATAATTTCCACACGAGATAAAGCAATGTTTAAACAATTATATATAAATAACTTCACACTTATTGACACGCTTGATATTGTCTTTAATTCCGGTTTTTCTGTGATAACAGGTGAGACGGGAGCTGGTAAGAGTATAATTTTAGGAGCTGTCAATTTGTTGTTGGGACAACGAGCTGATACAAAATGTCTTAAACATGGAACAAAGAAATGTGTCATAGAAGCTCATTTTGATATCAGTCGATATGGCATGCAGTCTTTTTTTGATGAAAACGGAATAGACTATGATGCTGATGATTGCATATTAAGACGTGAAATAAGCTCATCGGGCAAAAGCCGTGCATTTATCAATGATACACCTGTGCCTTTGTCTTTAATGCGGATTTTGGGAGAGCAGCTTGTTGATATACACAGCCAACATCAGAATTTACTTTTACATGAAGAGAATTTTCAATTGAATGTTGTTGATATCATTGCAGACGATAAACAGTTGCTTGCAGAATATAAAGACCGTTTTTCAGAGTATAATTCGATACAAAAGGCCATCAAACAGTTGCGTGAGGAAATAGCGGAAAATAAAAAAAATGAAGACTTCATACGTTTTCAATTGGCAGAACTTTCTGATGCAGGTTTAAAGTCTGGGATGCAGGATGAACTTGAACAGGAAAGTGAGATGCTGAGCCATGTAGAAGATATAAAAACAGCACTTTACAGTGTCGAAAACCTTCTTGATTCAAGAGACAATGCAGTAGACAACAATAATGGTGCCATTGCAAATGTCAAAGAAGCTGCACGTATACTTGATGATCTGACTGATATACATCCCGGAATAAAGACTGTTGCAGAACGGACAGAAAGCTGTTATATCGAGCTGAAAGACATAATGCAGGAAATAGCAGCCAATGTTGAAAATATAGAGTTTGACCCAAAACGTCTTGAACAGGTTAATGCGTTACTCGACAAAATATATTCACTTGAGAAAAAGCATGGCGTAACAACCGTCGAGGAATTGTTGACGCTCAAATCGAATCTTGAAAACAAGCTTGACAAGATTGATAACTGTGATACAGATTTAACAGAATTGATTAGACGTGAAAATGAACTTTCAGGTGAATGTCGGCGCATTGCCGAGATGCTGACAGTAGTACGTATGCGAGCCGCAAAGGAAATTGAAAGGGAAATGTCCGAACGTCTTGTTCCTCTCGGCATGCCAAAAGTAAAATTCTCTGTTGTATTGGAACATAAAGATTTAGGACCGTCCGGGCAGGACAAAACATCGTTTTTATTCAGTGCAAACACCAGTACGCCTATGAGACCTGTAGCCCAAGTTGCATCAGGCGGAGAAATTGCACGTGTGATGTTGTCGCTTAAGGCCATGATAAGTGGAGCTGTGAAACTTCCGACCATAATCTTTGACGAAATAGATACAGGCGTGAGCGGTAAGATTGCAGAAAAAATGGCAGACATAATGCAAGACATGTCATGTGCCGGACGACAAGTAATAAGTATAACGCATTTACCGCAAATAGCAGCAAAAGGCATGACACACTATAAAGTGTATAAAGAAGAAGGCTGCGACGGAACAATCAGCAACATGCGAATGTTGACTAAGGACGAAAGAATCACAGAAATTGCCCAAATGCTGAGCGGCTCTGAAATAACTGAAGCGGCGATAAGCAATGCCAAAGAACTGATTAATACAAATATAAAGATACAGAAATGAAATTTATAAGCACATTATTCACACTGATATTCATCTGTTGCATAAAATCTCAGGCACAGCCGGCAGCAGTTAAACAGGCAGCAAAATCGGTATTTAAACTTACAACTTATAAAGCAGATGGAACAGCGCTGGCCGAAAGCAATGGAATATTCGTCAGTGAAGACGGCGTGGCCATAAGTACACTGAAGCCATTTCTCGGTGCGGCACGTGCCACTGTTACCGATATTAAAGGCAAACAATATGATGTGGTACGCATACTTGGCGCCAACGAAGTTTATGACATGGTAAAATTCAAGGTTGATGCCGAAAAACGTATTCCCCTTGTTCTGGCAGGCGTATCAGCAAAAGCAGGTGATGCCGCATGGCTCATACCGTATGAAAAGAGTAACGTTGCCCAGACTTCTGCCACAGTCAATAAGGTGGAAATTTTCATGGACAAATATTCATATTACATATTCAATGTCCAGGCTAACGATGCTCTCACCGCATGTCCGTTTGTCAATGAGAAAGGGGAAGTTATAGGATTAATGAAGCCGGCCACTACTTCAGATGTAACGCATGCTGTGGATGCCCGTTTTGCATTCAGTCTTGCAACAACCGGCCTTTCGCTGAACGATCCGGCACTTCGTCAGATTGACATACCGGCAGCTTTGCCGCAAGACAAAGATCAGGCACAATTGGCTTTGCTCATGGCCGAGCAAGACGCAGATTCAATAAAACTGAGAGCTACCATAGATGACTTTATTGCTCTGTTCCCACGACTTGTTGACGGCTACTCGGCCCTGGCCCGCGTTCAGGTAAAAAACAATGACATTGAAGAGGCAGCCAAAACTATGGAGACAGCAATAAAACAAGTAGACAACAAAGACGAAGCTCATGCTGCTTACGGACAAATAATATATAACACGCTGATATATAAAGGTGGAAATCAGTATGATAAATGGACACTTGAGCGTGCTGCCGATGAGACAAATGAGGCTTATGCAATAAATCCTCAACCGGCATACCGTCATCAACAGGCATTGATAACTTACGCAAAAGGAGACTACGAACAGGCATATACCGAGTTTATAAAACTGTTGGACACTCCTATCAGAAACCCGGAACTGTTTTACGAAGCATCGCAATGTAAGGTAATGATGAAAGCACCGCAAACAGAAATCATAGCCCTGCTTGACAGTGCGATAAACAATACCGATACACTGCGCATGAATACGGCTGCACCATATTTTTATGCACGTGCAGAAGCATATAACGCAGCGGACAGTTTCAGACAGGCAGTTTTTGATTACACACGTTATGAAATATTATCAGGACAACGCCAGAATGCTTCATTTTATCTAAAACGCGGTCAGACCGAAGTCAAGGCAAGACTGTATCAGCAGGCACTGGCTGACATGGCCATGGCGATAGCTCTTGAGCCGAAAGAGCCTACTTATTATGCAGAGATGGCATCTTTACAGCTTAAAGTCAACCTCGTAGATGATGCCATACAGACTGCAGACCGATGTGTAAAATTAGCTCCCGACTATTCAGACGGTTACCTGATACTCGGACTGGCAATGGTAAACAAGGGTGACATTCAGGGCGGACTGTCAAATCTTGAAAAGGCAAAACAATTGGGAAATGCTCAGGCACAACCGTTGATTGACAAGTATGCCAAGAAATGATTTATGCATCAGTTGCATTTTACACTAATCATTATTTTATTTATTCATGCCAATGAATTATGACAGACAACAATAAAGAAAGAAAAAACGATTATCTTGTGTTTGACATCTCAAAGGAGCAACCTTTACTGGAATTTCTGCTTGAGAATATCAAAAGTGAGAGCCGTACCAAGATAAAGGCAACATTGCGCGGGCGTGGAATTAAAGTAGACGGTAAGACCATTACCCAATTTGATTATTTATTGAAACCCGGAATGACAGTATCGGTAAGTAAGCATAAACGTGATGATCAGATATTAAAGAGCCGTTACGTGAAGATTGTTTACGAAGATAGGTTTATTGTGGTTGTGGAAAAAAATATCGGCATATTATCTATGCCGGCAGGTCACAGTACTCTGAATGTAAAAAGTGTGCTTGATAACTATTTTCATAAAAGCCGTCAACGCTGTACGGCCCATGTTGTACACAGACTGGACCGCGATACAAGCGGACTGATGATATATGCGAAGGACATTGAAACGGAGCAAGTGCTTGAACACAACTGGCATGACATTGTGTTCGACCGCCGTTATGTGGCAGTCGTCAGCGGTGAGGTTGAAGATGAGGGCGGTACAATAAGCAGCTGGCTGAAAGACAACAAGGCTTACATTACATATTCATCTTCGGTTGACAACGGTGGTAAATATGCAGTGACTCATTTTCAGACACTTGCCCGTACGACAGAATACAGCCTGCTGGAATACAAACTTGAAACCGGGCGCAAGAATCAGATACGTGTACACTCGGCAGACATCGGCCACCCTGTGTGTGGCGATACTAAATACGGCAACGGTGATGATCCGCTCCATCGTTTGTGCCTTCATGCCTACAAATTATGTTTCTATCATCCGGTGACAGGAAAACCGATGGAGTTTGAAACGCCAATACCATCGCTGTTCAAAAGCCTGTTCTAATGATGTTTCCGCTAATTACATGTTTTTTGATATATTCACATAAAACTTTGGCACATAACAGAAATAAAGATTTTATTTGATTTTATGGAGAATTTTGCATATTACGCATTTTGTCTTGTGGCAATAATCATAGGAATCATTGTTCTCAAGAAAGTGGCAGGATGTCTTATGAGGACTCTGTTTTTCGCTGCCATCATAGCCGTACTTGCAGCATTATATTTCATCTATTTTAAGCAGTAGTGTTGAAAGCTTACGTTTGGACTTGTAAAAGCTTACCTTTTACCGGTCAAAAGGTAAGCTTTCTGCCCCTAAAACATAAGCTTTTACAAGCCAAAACGCAAGCTGTTTGTAAGTAATTGAGAATCAATCACTTATTTGTAGCTTGCATTTTATGTGGAATAAGCTTGTATCTGCATGTCCGGCTACTTGCACTAAGCGCAACTGGCAGACAACACAGAGTGGCATATATAGTGATGATAAGCAAAAGGAATACATTATGAACGTAGAAAAAGTAACAAAGATAATAGAACGGTTGCCTAACTTGTCAACAGCGTTAGGCATGCGCTTTATCTCAACACCGGATGAAGATATGTGCATGGCCGTAATGAAAGTGGATGAACGCAACCGCCAGCCGTTTGGATTTCTCAGCGGCGGAGCTTCGCTGGCATTGGCCGAGAATGTTGCAGGTGTCGGTTCAACGGCACTCTGTCCCGGAAAAATCTGCGTTGGTGTGAGTGTGAGTGGCCAGCATGTCAAAGCTGTGGCCGAAGGCGACACCGTTACGGCGCTTGCCCATCTCGTAAGTAAAGGCCGCAAGTTGCACGTGTGGCAAGTAAACATTACCAATTCAGCCGGCGAACTGATATCAACCGTGCATGTTACTAACTATATAATAACACCCAGAACTTCTTCAAACCGAAGCAAGGATAACGCCGGACAAAAGGAATAGTGAAAGCGCATGTACGTATAACATGCCACAGATATAGCTTTTGCGGCAACATTCGTGCAACGAAATATATACACTCATGATGAATAACGAAAATTATGCTTTATACAGGTTCCCTTATGAAGACAAGTTCACCACAATAAGGCAAACATCAGGTAAACCGTTGGAATTGAAGTCTTATTCAGAACTTGATGGAAAGTCGGGATTTGTCTTTGCTCCTTTCAGTATCAGCGACAAACACCCGCTGTTGTTGCTTCGTGCCGATGAAATAAAGACTGAGCCGGTTGCTCTGAACGGGGATATGCCTGATAACGCGCTTCCTGTCAATGATGACAGTAACGGACGTAAGAATTATGAGAACGTGTTTTCACTTTTTCATTCAAAGCTTGAATCAGATGAATTCTCAAAAATAGTTCTTTCACGATGTAAGGTTGAGAATACGCCGATGTCACTACGGCCCAGGCAATTATTCATGCGTGCATGCAACATGTACCCGCGAATGTTTGTGGCTCTTGTGTCCATGCACCGGTGCGGTACATGGCTTATGGCTACTCCGGAGATACTTTTGGAAAACTGTGGAGAGCGGTGGCACACCATGGCCATTGCTGGTACAATGAGGCTTAACCGTGAGAACGACACAGACAAAAGTCTGGCTCTGCGCCGTGACAGCGGAAATATCAATGAATGGGACACGAAGAACATACAGGAGCAAAGATATGTATCCCGGTATATCGCCGAATGTCTTGGCAGGTATTCATCCGACATAAATGAGGTAGGACCATACACGTTGCGTGCCGGAATGGTAAAACATCTGGCAACAGACTTCAACTTCAAGCTTGACAGTGGTGAAAATATTCTGGGAAAACTGATTGAAGAGCTGCATCCTACGCCGGCTGTATGCGGAATACCTAAAGATGAAGCGTATGCGTTCATACAGGCAAACGAGTTATACGACCGCAGTTATTACAGCGGTTTTGCCGGACCGTTGAACTGCGCACATGGCAGCCATCTTTACGTCACATTGAGATGTATGAGAATTGAGACGGCGCAATGTGTGCTTTATGCAGGCGGAGGACTTCTCAAAGACAGCGAAGTAAACAAAGAATGGCTTGAAACTGAAGCTAAAATGGAGACCATGAGGCGATGTTTGTAAATAAAGAGAATATAAACATATTGACGTCATTGCTGGTGGCGCATGGAGTGAGGCGTGCTGTTGTATGTCCCGGCTCGAGAAATGCACCGATAGTACATAACTTTAATGAGTGTGAGGATATAATCTGTTATCCGGTAACCGACGAGCGTAGTGCCGGTTTTTACGCATTGGGTATGTCGCTTGCCGACAATGCTCCGGTGGCTGTATGTGTCACGTCAGGTACAGCCTTGCTGAATCTGGCTCCTGCCGTGGCCGAAGCCTCTTACCGACATCATGGTCTGATAGTCATTTCCGCTGACCGTCCGCAGGCATGGATAGAGCAACTCGACGGACAAACTCTGCCGCAGCCGGGCGCTTTCGGATGCTTCACTTGTAAAAGTGTAAATCTGCCCGAGCCACATGATGATGTTGAGAAATGGTATTGCAACCGTCTTGTCAATGAAGCTCTGCTTGCCGCCACTGTACGTGGCAGACAGTCTGTGCATATAAATGTTCCGATAAGCGAACCTTTGTTTGACTTTGGTACAGAATCGTTGCCGCATGAACGGAAAATAAATATCATAAAGCAATCTGTTGACATCAAAACATTTTCAGATGTCGTTGTGCGACGGCTGCTGGCGTCATCAAGGCCGATGTTCGTATTGGGACAGGTTGACACGCAAGCTGAACAGATAGAAAAGTTATTGAATGTTATAGACAAAAGAATGGCTGTGCTTACCGAGCCTTTGTCTGCAGGCACCCAACGTTTGCCTGACCTTGTGCTAAAACATATTGGTAAAGCAGAAGAATATGTTCCTGATTTTCTTTTGTACGCAGGTGATACGGTGGTGAGCAAACGGCTGAAAAACTTTCTTAGGAATATGAATTGCAAAGAAGTTTGGGCCGTAGCAGAAGACGAAGAAGTGCATGACACCTTCATGTGTCTGAAAGGTGTGGTGGCAGGCTGTCCTTCAGAAGCTGTGCAAATTATAGCAGATGCGGTAAATAACGAGAATTGTGAACAGGTAAATATCTCTGTCGGGACATCGGCAAAAGCTTTTGCATGTCGGTGGAATGTCCTGATGCAAGCCGTCAGTAAACTGGCGGACAGCTACCAGCCTGCATATTCTCAGATGTTTGCAGTCAAAGAATTTGAACGGGCGTTGCATAAAGTTGAATATCCGTGGCAGACGCATTATGCCAACAGTAATGCCATTCGATTGGCCTGCATTTATTCAGACCGTCATGTATGGTGTAACCGCGGTGTCAATGGTATAGAAGGATGTCTGTCTACCGCGGCAGGATTTTCATTGGCGGCAAATGGTGTTACATTCTGCGTAATCGGAGACCTGAGCTTTTTCTATGACCAGAATGCACTTTGGAATACCTGTATAAAAGGCAATCTGCGCATATTGCTGTTGAACAACAGTTGCGGAGGTATATTCTACACGCTACGCGGCCTGCGTGACAGCAATGCTTTCGGAACTCTTGTCTCCGCCGGGCATCATACAACAGCCGTGGGAATATGCAGGCAGAATAATATAAAATATATTGCCGCACGGAATGAAGAGGAGCTGTGTACAGGTATCTCTGATTTGTTGACAGCCGAATCAGAAAGGCCGGTACTTCTAGAAGTATTTACCGATGCGGAAAAAGATAATACTGTAATAAAAGAATTTATGAAATACATAGGATAAAATTATGGGAAACAGAGAGTGGAAGACCATTGAAGGATTTGATTTCAAGGAGATTTTGTTTGAAGAGTTTGAAGGTATTGCAAAGATAACAATCAACCGTCCGCGTTACCGCAATGCCTTTACACCTCGTACGACATGGGAAATGAGTCAGGCTTTTGCCTACTGCCGTGAAGCCCAGAGCATAAGTGTCGTGATATTAACGGGAGCCGGTGACAAAGCATTTTGCGCGGGAGGCGACATGCATGTTAAAGGACGTGGCGGATATGTCGGTGAAGACGGTGTACCCCGTCTCAATGTCCTTGATGTGCAAAAACAGATACGCTCATTGCCCAAACCTGTAATAGCGATGGTCAATGGTTACGCAATAGGAGGCGGACACGTTCTTCATGTCGTATGCGACATCACTATTGCCAGCGAAAATGCGATATTCGGACAGACCGGACCCAAAGTGGGATCGTTTGATGCCGGTTTCGGAGCATCTTATCTCGCACGAATCATCGGACAGAAAAAAGCTCGCGAAATGTGGTTTATGTGCAAGCAATATTCTGCCAAAGAAGCAGAACGGATGGGACTTGTCAACTGTGTTGTACCAGCCGAACGTCTTGAAGATACGTGTGTGGAATGGGCACAGACAATGATGGAACGTAGTCCGCTGGCTTTGCGGATGATAAAGGCCGGACTTAATGCCGAGCTTGACGGTCAGGCTGGTATCCAGGAACTGGCTGGAGACGCCACAATGTTATATTATTTTCTCGATGAAGCTCAGGAAGGTGGCAAAGCTTTTCTTGAAAAACGAAAACCCGATTTCAAGAAATATCCCAAACTGCCATGACCACATGTGTTTCACATGAAAATATTAGAAAAGAGCAACATGAAATATAAAATCAACGTAGTTCCACGAACATTTACGTTCAAGAAGCCTGCCAGAACATCACGGGGCGTGTACACTCACCGCCAGTCGTGGTTTGTCACGGTGGCTTATCCTGAAACGCCTGATGACATAAAGGGTGTTGGCGAATGTGCGCCATTGCCGGATCTGAGCTGTGACTATACACCTGATTATGAGAAAAAACTGAGGAGTATTTGTGACAAGCTTGAACTGCAAGGCAAACTTGAAGATATAGATTTGCAAGACTATCCGTCGATGCGTTTCGGAATAGAATCTGCACTTGCGCAAGTAAAAGCTGGCTCGGCGGATATTTTTGAAACTCCGTTCAGCCGTGGTGAAAAGGGCATTCCTTTCAACGGACTTGTATGGATGGACAACTATGAAAACATGTTTGCACAGATGGAAGAAAAAATCGACAAAGGTTTTAGATGTGTCAAGCTGAAAGTCGGAGCCATTGATTTTGACAGTGAGCTTAGTCTCGTAAAACATATACGTTCAAGATTCTCAGCCTCTGTAATAGAAATTCGTCTTGACGCAAACGGAGGTTTTACTCCTGATGATGCACTTTATAAGCTGGAACTTCTGTCGCAATACTCAATTCACTCTATCGAACAGCCAATAAAACCACACCAATGGAGCTACATGGCTCAGTTGTGCAGAGAGTCTCCGTTACCGATTGCTCTAGATGAAGAACTGATCGGTATAAACGACCCTTCGATGATGGCTTACATGCTTAATATAATAAAGCCTGCTTATCTAGTGCTTAAACCTTCGTTGCATGGCGGTATAAGCGGTGTGAAACAATGGATTGCCGCTGCGCAAGAAAAAGGAATAAAAACATGGAAGCACCAGTCGTCAACGTCGGCATTATGACGGA
>CALNFG010000072.1 GCA_939792625.1 uncultured Prevotella sp. | reverse complement strand
AAATCACGAAATCGATAACCAACAGGGAAAGTGACTCGTTGGATAAGTATCTGCAAGAGATAGGCCATGAAGAGCTTATAAGTGTGGAAGAAGAAGTTGAGTTGGCTCAGCGTATAAAAAAGGGCGACCGTAAAGCTCTTGAGAAACTGACCAAAGCCAATCTCAGATTTGTAGTTTCTGTTGCTAAGCAGTATCAGAATCAGGGGCTCAGTCTGCCAGACCTTATTAATGAGGGCAATGTCGGACTGATAAAGGCTGCGGAAAAGTTTGACGAGACGCGAGGCTTTAAATTTATATCTTATGCCGTATGGTGGATACGTCAAAGTATCCTGCAGGCAATTGCAGAACAAAGCCGCATAGTGAGATTGCCGCTTAATCAGGTTGGTTCTGTAAATAAAATCAACAGAGTGTTGAATAAGTTCGAGCAGGAGCATGAACGCAGGCCGAGTATTGATGAGATAGCCGATAATGTAGACATCCCTCAAGAAAAAATAGAAGAGGCAATGAAGGTTAACAGCCGTCATGTCTCTGTAGATGCACCATTTGCAGAGGGAGAAGACAATAGTCTGCTGGATGTGCTGCCAAATAATGACTCACCAATGGCCGACAAGAAGCTTGTACTTGAATCATTGCGTGAAGAGATAAACCGCGCACTTCAGACTCTTAATGAGCGTGAACGTAATATCATAGAAGCATTTTTCGGTATAAATCAGCCGGAAATGACTCTGGAGGAGATCGGTGATAAGTACGGCCTTACACGTGAACGCGTGAGACAGATAAAGGAAAAGGCAATCAGGAGATTGCGTCATAACACGAAAAATAAATTGTTGAAGTCTTATTTAGGACAATAAAGGTAAAAAAGTAATAGGGATATATTTTTCAGACACAGAGATATGAAATCATACATGACGTTTATCGCAACCATGCTTATGTTGTTGTGTGGAGCGAATGTAGGCGCATCAGCAAAGGTAAAGTGTGTGCCTAAAATTTATGCTTTCGGATTTTCAGCATCGTTCAACGACTCTACCGTTTATTTTACGGAAATACATGAGATTGACAGTGCTTGGATAAACGAAAAAAACAAATTTCTTGTGAGCCGTGACAATTATTCTTATCAACTTAAAGATTACTTTGCTCATAAAGGTTTGCCATACCGTACATGTTTGATAAGTTATGCTTTGACTCGTAAGGACATAGAGAAGAAATATGAAAAGATGAGAAGTAAATATGTAGAGTCTGGCAATTTTTCAATAAAAGATTTAAGTGTAACAGACTTTCGTTTTACAGCCATTAAGCCAGACTCGTATGAAATAGAGAATAGTAATAAATGATATATCTGAATAAATCACTTCGTCAACTTAATTTAATTCAGCCACGGGTTCCGATAAAAATTTAATGTATATAAAAACAATTTTTGCTTTTATTTTACTGAGTGTAATGCCACTGAGTTTACATGCTCAGAATTTTACAATCAAAGGTCATTTTACGGATGTCGCGAATGATACGCTGTTGATAGAATATGTCAAGCGTGAACCTGAAAAGAATGTGGTGAATGTAAGTATTCCTATTGACGCAAACGGATTCTTTAATTATAGCTGTAATATTAAGTGGGCTTACAATGCAGAATTAACTATTCAATCAAACGGCAATAAATCGTATTTCTTTTTTGTTCCTGATGAGAGTGTGGAGATAGAAGGTCTGTCTGCTTCATGGATCTATTGGGATATTAATGGTACAGAGTTTTACCAAAGACTGAACAGTGTCAATCATCTGCTGCTGCCGTTTTACAAGGAATTTGATGCTGCGAGAGCCAAGTATGACAAGGGCATGGCCGATGGACTTGACAAAGCGATGCTGGACAGCGAAAGGAAAGCTGCCAATCGCGAAATAAATAAAAGGCGGTGGAGCGTGGCCGGTCAATATATCAAAGACCATCTGGACGATGAAGTTTCTGTCACCATACTTTTAGACCAGGACTGTACCGACATATTACCTGCCATAAGGATGTTGTCTCCTGAAGTGCGGCACGGACGTTTCAAAGACTATATCGATGGGATAGCATCCATGTTTTCGAGGCTTGAAAAAGAAATGGATGCTGAAAAATCAGCAACTCTTGAACTGGAAGAAGGCAAATATGTGCCAGATTTTACATTAAAGGATATAAACGGTAATGATTTCAGTCTTCATTCTATTCTGGGCAAAGGTAAGTATATCGTTATTGATTTCTGGGGGTCTTGGTGTGCCTGGTGTATCAAGGGATTTCCCGAAATGGCAGAGTACTATGATAAGTATAAGGACAGACTTGAGATAGTCGGCGTGGCTTGCTATGATAAGGAGGAAAAATGGAAAGATGCTGTAAACCGGAATAATATACCGTGGCTGCATGTGTTCTCTTATGACGGGACAACAGAAGTCCGCTTCGGTGTGACTGCCTATCCTTACAAAGTCGTTGTCTCTCCGGAAGGAAAAGTCATGAAATGTTTCAAGGGCGAGACCGATGAATTTTACGAGATGCTTGACGATGTGTTGAAGTAGTGTTGTGGATAAGATGACGAAACGAATATGATGACATTTCATCGAAGAAGTACTTGCGCAAGTGGAAAGGATTACCGGTAACTCGTTTAGGACACAATCCTTATAAAGATGTGTTTGGGAAAGCTGTGAACGTTCTTTTGGCAGTAGTCGGCATACAACTTCAAAAGGGTATGGTTTTAAAAAAATCAGCGAGGCATTCTACCTTGATAATGCCTCGCTGATATATTTTTTAAGGGAAGACGAATTTATTGTTCGGTGATTATCTCACGTCCTGATTTTATAGCCTCCATGTTCAATGGAATGAGGCCATGATGACGTTCTGGCAGAGTTTTATAGAGGGCTTTCTCTACTCCATTGTCGCTAACTACCGGACAAACCTTGAGCAATCCACCGAGTACGATCATATTGAACACTTTAGAGTTCTTCATTTCTGCGGCTTTATCCATCGCGTCTATGCGGTAAACCTTGATGTCTTTTCTCGTAGGTGGGTTGATGATACCGTAGCTGTCATATATCAAGATACCGCCTTCTTTAAGCTTGGGCTCAAATTTGTCGAGTGACGGCTGGTTGAGTACGATGGCTATGTCATATTTGCTGAGAACGGGTGATGATATGCGTTCATCGCTGACAATGACAGTTACATTAGCTGTTCCGCCTCGCTGTTCCGGTCCGTAAGCAGGCATCCATGTAACTTCCTTGCCTTCCATCAGGCCGGAGTATGCCAGAATTTTACCCATAGACAGCACACCCTGTCCACCGAATCCGGCTATTATTATTTCTGCTTTCATAATATTATTGTTTTAATGTTGAGAACATTCAGATGAGTTACATTAAATAGTATGATATGTTTCTATACCAACCTGTTGTTCTCTTTAGCTTTTTGTCATTAAATTTTTACATGCCAGTAGTATCTTTCAGGTCACCCTTTGGATAGAATTTGAACATGTTTTCTTCCATCCACTTGTTTGCTTTGACAGGTGACAGCTTCCATCCGCTGTTGCACGTGCTGACAAATTCAACAAGACTCGAGCCCTTGCCTGCCATTGATGCCTCAAATGCTTTGCGAAGTGCTTTTTTTGCTGAACGTATTGAAGCTACGGTTTCAACACTCTGTCTTGTTACATAGCATGTACCTTCAAGAGTTGCTGCTATTTCAGTCATTTTGAGTGGATATCCGTGAAGTTCTGCTACACGGCCATAAGGACATGTAGATGTTTTCTGGCCCATGAGTGTTGTAGGAGCCATCTGGCCACCGGTCATTCCATAAATGGCATTGTTTATGAAAATCATGACAATGTTTTCACCGCGGTTAAGAGCATGTATACTTTCACAAGTTCCAATACATGCCAAGTCACCGTCACCTTGATATGTGAATACCATTCGGTCAGGCCAGCAACGTTTGATTGCAGTAGCTACTGCTGGTGCGCGTCCGTGTGCAGCTTCTTGCCAGTCGATGTCTAAATAACGGTATGCAAACACTGCACATCCTACCGGTGATACGCCTACAGTCTTGTCTTCCATGCCCATCTCTTCGATAACTTCAGCCACCAGTTTGTGTACTACACCGTGTGAACATCCCGGGCAATAATGCATCGGGGTGTCATTCATCAATTCCGGTTTCTTGTAGACCAAGTTCTCCGGAGATATTATTATTTCACTCATTTTATTGACATTTTGAATTTTCTGATTGACAAGATTTCCACATATCAGAATTTATTAATATGCTTTTATCCATTATTCTGATTTTTGCATTTTCTTAATAGTGGATTTTACTTGTCTGCGGTATTAAAATTTCTCCTTCAGCGCTTTTACGATTTCGTCAGGTTCAGGTACGATACCACCCAAACGGCCGAAATGCTCAACAGGTACACGTCCGTTTATGGCAAGACGTATGTCTTCAACCATTTGTCCGGCATTAATTTCTACTGACAGTACACCCTTTTTGCCTTCGGCCATGGCTGCCACTTCTTTAGATGGGAAAGGCCATAGTGTTATCGGGCGTAATAAGCCAACTTTCAGTCCGTCTTTTCGTGCAAGTTCAATGGCTTTTTCTGAGATACGTGCGGCACTGCCAAATGCGACAATCAGATAGTCTGCATCTTCACAGTGCATAGTTTCATATCTAACTTCGTTTTCTCTTATGGTCTGATACTTCTGTTGGAGGCGTATGTTACGTTCTTCCATACGTTCCGGTTGAAGTTCAAGTGAAGTTATGATGTTAGGCTGACGGTCTTTTGTACGGCCGATTGTAGCCCATGGGCATTCTTTTCTTATTTCTTCTTCCGTGCGGCGGGGTTTATATGGTGGAAGTACAATACGCTCCATCATTTGGCCTATCACACCGTCACTCAGCAGCATTGCCGGAATGCGATATTTGAAAGCCAGTTCAAATGCGAGATCCATGAAGTCTGCCATTTCTTGAACTGATGCCGGTGCAAGTACTATTACATAATAGTCTCCGTTGCCACCGCCACGTGTAGCTTGGAAATAGTCACTTTGTGACGGCTGTATTGTACCCAAACCAGGTCCGCCACGTTGTACGTTGACAATCACACCCGGCAATTCTGCACCCGCCATGTATGATATGCCTTCTTGCATCAAAGCCACACCGGGGCTTGACGATGATGTAAAAACTCTCTTTCCTGCAGCTGCACCGCCATAAACCATATTGATGGAAGCTACTTCACTTTCAGCCTGAAGTACTACCATGCCTGTTGTTTCCCATGGCTTAAGCAATGAGAGAGTCTCGATAATTTCACTTTGAGGCGTAATCGGATATCCGAAGAATGCGTCTGCTCCACAACGTATCGCAGCATGAGCTATCGCCTCGTTTCCTTTCAATAAAGTTACTTCTTGTTCTGCCATAACTCTTAATCCTCCATTCGTTTTTTGTAAACTGTGATACATCCGTCAGGACATACAATTGCGCATGAGGCACATCCGATGCAGTCGTCAGGATTAACTGCTTCAACATACGGATAGCCATGAACGTTGACTTTTTTTGCCAATGCAATGACTGTTTTGGGGCATGCCTCTACACACAAGGAACATCCCTTACAACGGTCTGTGTTCACCACGATGGCTCCTTTGATTTTACCCATATTTATTAGATTTAATTAACACGAGAGATATTCGACAGAGACTTTTGCTATTCTGCCGGTAAAGCCGCTCCCGAATCGGCTTTACGGATTATACATGTCTTTACAATAGTAATTAAGTATATCGTCAAGCATTTTTTTAGCTTCGACGGCCGGGCTTGCAGGGTCAAGTTCTATTGCTTTTATGTAATTGTTAAGAGCTTCCTGCCAATTTCCTTCCTTTCTGAAAGTATTGCCCAGTTTGTAATATTCTTCAGCAGTCATTATTTGTAGTATTCTTTTTTACCTGCTGCAAGTGTGTTTTTCATGAGTGAACAGATTGTCATCGGTCCAACTCCGCCTGGCACAGGTGTGATGAATGAACATTTAGGTGCAACCTCGTCAAACTTGACATCTCCATTAAGGCGAAATCCGCTTTTTTTCGATTGATCAGGTACGCGTGTTGTACCAACATCTATCACAACAGCTCCATTTTTCACCATATCAGCTGTTACAAAGTCAGGTTGTCCGATAGCTGCTATTATTATATCTGCCTCCTTACATTCTTGTTTCAGAGTTTTTGAGTGGCTGTGACATACGGTGACGGTAGAATCTCCATATTGCTTTTGCATCATCAATTGAGCCATTGGTTTGCCAACGATGTTACTTCTGCCTAATATAACGCATTTTTTTCCGGATGTTTCTATTCCGTAACGGCGTAACAGTGTAAGTATTCCCAAAGGCGTTGCTGAGATGAAACATGGCAAACCGATAGACATTCTGCCGACATTTATCGGATGAAAGCCGTCTACGTCTTTCCGATAATCAATAGCCATTATTATTTTTTGTTCATCAATATGTTCGGGTAAAGGCAACTGTACGATATATCCGTCAATGTCATCATTTTCATTGAGTTCTTTTACTTTTGCCAGAAGTTCTTCTTCAGAAACATTATCTTCAAATCTGAAGAGAGTGCTTTTGAAACCACATGCCTCGCATGCGATTACTTTATTCTTGACATAAGTTTCGCTACCACCGTCATGGCCTACGAGTATTGCTGCCAGATGAGGTTGTTTGCCTCCTTTTGCCACAATTTGTTTTACCTCCTCGGCTATTTCCGCTTTTATTTTTGCTGCGGTAGCTTTACCATCAATCAGTTGATATTGCATAAGATTTTTATTTTAGGTGATGAATTGAGGAATGTCACTTCTTATTTTAGTTGCTCTGTTTTTGACAATTATACTTTAAGACATGTTTTTCATGCCTTTCATGGCACTCATCATTTGACTCATCTTTGAGCCTGTTACCATCTTCATCATTTTTCGCGTCTGATCGAACTGTTTGATAAGACGATTGACGTCTTGTATATTTGTGCCTGATCCCTTGGCTATCCTTATTCTGCGGCTTGTGTTCAGTATTTCAGGGTTGGTGCGTTCTTTAGGGGTCATGCTTAATATGATAGCCTCAATTCCTTTAAAGGCATTGTCGTCAATATCTATATCTTTTATGGCTTTCCCGACTCCAGGTATCATTGCGGCCAAGTCTTTTATGTTGCCCATCTTCTTAATTTGCTGTATCTGGCCGAGGAAATCGTTGAAGTCAAATTTGTTTTTTTGTATTTTTTTCTGTAAGCGTTTGGCTTCCTCTTCATCGAATTGTTCTTGTGCGCGTTCCACAAGGCTAACGATGTCACCCATTCCGAGTATGCGGTCTGCCATTCGTGACGGATGGAAAACATCGATAGCTTCCATCTTCTCACCTGTACCGATAAATTTAATGGGCTTTGTTACGACGGTACGTATACTTATTGCTGCACCACCGCGTGTGTCACCGTCGAGCTTAGTGAGTACAACTCCGTCAAAGTCCAGCCTGTCGTTAAATTCTTTGGCTGTGTTTACAGCGTCCTGACCTGTCATTGAGTCAACGACAAACAAAGTTTCGTTTGGATGTATCGAGTTTTTTAGAGTCTCGATTTCATTCATCATTTCTTCGTCTACGGCAAGTCGTCCGGCTGTATCTATGATTACTACGTCATAACTCTTGGCTTTAGCTTCTTTTATGGCATTCTGGGCTATAGATACGACATCTTTGCTGTCAGGCTCAGAATAAACAGGTATATCTATTTGATTGGCTACAACTTTCAGCTGTTCTATGGCAGCTGGACGATAAACGTCACATGCAACCAATAAAGGATTCTTATGTTGTTTCTTTTTTAGCATGTTTGCCAGCTTACCACTGAAGGTCGTTTTTCCAGAGCCTTGTAAGCCTGACATCAATATGATTGAGGGTTTGCTGTCAAGTTTCAGTCCGACACTTTCACCTCCCATTAAACTGGCCAACTCGTCATGTACAAGTTTGACCATCATCTGTCCCGGCTTCACAGCCGTTAGAACATTCATTCCTAAAGCTTTTTTCTTTACAGCGTCTGTAAATGTTTTTGCCACCTTATAATTTACGTCAGCGTCAAGCAATGCGCGCCTTACGTCTTTTAAGGTCTCTGCAACATTTATCTCTGTTATTTTGCCTTCTCCTTTTAGGATTTTAAAAGAACGTTCAAGTCTGTCACTTAAGTTTTCAAACATATTTTGATATTCTCTTTATTAAATTCAAAATGTAAGACAAGCTGTACTGAAAAATGTTAAATTCAATCGTGTTCGCTTTATTATTTTTTCATAGACATATTGCATTCCCGACAAAATGAAAAAACATCAGTTGTCAGCTTATTGTCTTTAAGCTTTGCAAATATAATCATTTAATGGTGAATCTGCCAATAAAATAAGATGTATTTAAAATATTTTAAAACACAGAACGTAAAAGTGTGCGGCCTTCACTATTATTGTATAGTGTTTTTATGGGTTTGATTGAGTATAAATATGATTAGGATGATTTCCTGTACCTGTAAAAAATACCCATTGACATTTTTACAGGTCAATGGGTATCTTCATTTTATTTCTTCTTTGTTGTTGGCTTGTATGCTTTGTTCAGGCCGGTTATGACTTCATCGGTTATGTCGTAAGCTTTGTCTGCGTACAAAATATTGTCTCCGGCTTTACTAAGAATAAGAGAGAACTTTTTGTCTTTGTTATATGCTGCAAGAAAGTGTTGAATGCTGTCGCGTAACGCTTTGTTGAATTTCTCGGTTTCAGCCTGAAATTCAGTTCCCAATCTTTGTTGCAGTTCTCTTAAATCTGCATCTTGTTTTTGTAAACCTGCTTGTACAGCTTCAGCTTGCTGCTGGGTATATTTGTTGTTTTGTATGTCTTGCTGGAATTTCGCCACGGCATTCTGAAGTGAACGCCCCTTTGAATTAATTGTATTTTGTATGTTCTGGCTCTTTTTGTCAAGTATCTGTGAATACTCTTTGCAGAATTTATATTGCGACATAATCGAGTCAACTTCGATATATGCAATTTTCATGTCTGTGTTTGATGTCGAAGTAGTTGTTGGTTTTTCGTCTACTTTCGGCGCTTGTTTATTGCATGATGTTACGCTCATTGTCATCAGTGCAATTATGGCGGCTGAACAGATTGCTTTATTCATACTTAAATTCATTTATGATAATAATTTTTATTTGTTTTATTTCAGAGTGTTATGTTTTACAAGGCGCATTTCCTTATCCTGTTCGATTACGCAATGTATCTTTCTTTTTTGTAGTCCCGGGTTATCTTTAACATGTTGTGATGTAAACTTTCCATTTTTCAGAAATATCAGTTTTACAGACAGTAATGCCACTGATATAGCAATTATTAACATGCCGAATATGAAAGTTTTAATCATAATTTCTTATTTTTGCATGCAAAGATAAAGCAAATAAAGAAATGAACAAAATAAATGTAGATAAATAAGCATTTATTTTGTATGTGACTATAAATTAAAATAAAGTTGGTAATGGAAAAAATGGATTTAAAACCGCAGTGCGTTTTTGAACAGTTTGCGAAAATCAATGAAATTCCCCGCCCGTCAAAGCACGAGGAAAAGATGATAGAGTTTCTTAAACAATTTGGAACGGATTTGGGGCTTGAGACTCATGTTGATGAAACCGGAAATGTAATAATACGTAAACCGGCTTCAAAGGGGTATGAGAATAAGAAGGTACTTATACTGCAAAGTCACATGGATATGGTTTGTGACAAATTGGTTGATGTTGACATTGATTTCACCAAAGATCCAATTGAGACGTTTGTTGATGGTGAGTGGCTGCGAGCCAAAGGCACGACTCTCGGTGCAGATGACGGTATAGGTTGTGCCATACAGATGGCTGTGCTTGCAGATAACACTTTGGAGCATGGTCCGATAGAATGTGTTTTTACAAGAGATGAAGAGACAGGCCTGACCGGTGCGCATGGGATGAAAGCCGGATTTATGACAGGTGATTTGTTGATTAATCTTGATAGTGAAGATGAAGGACAGTTTTTCATAAGCTGTGCAGGCGGAATGACAACGAATGCAAAGTTTACGTTTGAAAAAGAAGATGCACCAGCCGATTATTTCTTTATGAAGCTGTCATTGAAAGGGCTTCATGGTGGGCATAGTGGTGATGACATAAATAAAAAATTTGCCAATGGTATAAAGTTGTTGTCACGTTTTATCTATCTTATAGATGAAAAGTATGATGTACGTTTGGCAAGTTTTGACTCGGGAAGGATGCATAATGCCATTCCACGCGATGGTGTTGTGGTTTTTGCCATTCCGTCAGATGCAAAAGAAGATGTGCGTATCGCATTGAATGTGTTTGCGAAAGAAGTTGAAGATGAATTCCATGTTACGGAAGATAATA
>CALNFG010000071.1 GCA_939792625.1 uncultured Prevotella sp. | reverse complement strand
GAAGCGCTGCAAAAATTTTCTCAACACCTCCGTAAAGAATCATCACTCCGACGGCGAGCAAGGCCAGACCGATAAATGCCGTGGCAAGTGTCTCATATTTGCCGTGGCCGTAATCATGGTCTTTGTCTTGAGGCTTATTGCTCAGCTTCACGAAAACTATCACAACAAAATCTGTTATCAAATCTGATAACGAATGAACTGCATCGGCCACCATTGCCGACGAACGTCCTATTATGCCGAAAGCGAACTTCAAGATGACCAGCAGTACATTAATGACACTGCCAAGTACTGTCACTTTATAGATTTTCCTTTCACGATTGTCCATAACACATCCATTCCTTATCCTTTCTTCCCAAATTCAGGGTCAATTTTAACATACGCTGCAACAACGAATGTCATGATGCAAAGGATTACGACAATGATGAAAAACCACAAATACCCGACAAGCTCCTGCAACCAGCCGGCCACAAGACCTGGCAACATCATTGAAAGCGCCATCAATGCCGTACACAAAGCGTAGTGTGAAGTCTTGTACTCACCCTGACTGTAATAAATAAGATACAGCATGTATGCCGTGAATCCGAAGCCGTAACCAAACTGCTCGATAAACACACAGGCATTGATTATAACAAAACTTGAAGGCATTACATAACTGAGATAAACATAAACAAGGTCAGGCAGGGTTATGGCACACACCATAGGCCACAACCATTTCTTCAGTCCGTCACGCCCGGCTGCCATTCCGCCGAGTATGCCTCCCAACGTAAGTCCCACAATACCTACCGTTCCTTGAACAAAGCCGTATTCCTGAGGAGAAAGTCCCAGTCCGCCATTGCTTGCGCTGTCAATGAGAAACAATGACGATACCTTGGCCAACAAGCCTTCCGGCATACGGTAAAACAGCATGAACATAAAAGCCGCCGTGACTTCTTTGGCTGGCATTTTTGTAAAAAAAGTCTTTATCGAATCCCACAAACCTTTCCATATCTCGCGGGCTTTGGCATTACGCAAACCGCGATCGGATAAAGGACAAGGCAGCACAAAACTGTGCCACAGCCAAAGAGCAATAAACAAACCTGCCACACCATAGAACATCAGACTCCACGAATAACGGATGCTGCCACGGAAAATCACCTGCAAGTTTCCGGCAACCATCACAAGAACTCCCTGCCCGAAAATAGTGGCAAGACGATAGAATGTGCTGCGGATGCCGACAAACCACGCCTGTTTATGCTGGTCAAGCCCAAGCATGTAAAACCCATCGGCCGCAATATCATGGGTGGCACTGCTAAACGCCATCAGCCAGAAAAAACACAAAGTGCCCTGCAGCCAGAAGTCGGTGGGTATGGTAAAAGCCACTCCTCCAAAAGCGGCCCCGACAAGCAGCTGCATAGTTATTATCCACCAGCGTTTCGTCTTTATGATATCAACAAAAGGACTCCACAGCGGCTTTATCACCCACGGCAGATAGAGCCACGATGTATAGAATGTTATTTCAGAGTTGGTAAGTCCCAGTTGCTTGTACAACACAAGCGATATAGTCATCACCGCAACGTATGGCAGACCTTCGGCAAAATAAAGCGAAGGCACCCAACTCCACGGACTTTTTCTCAAATTACAATTCATAACCCACAATTATGACTGATATAATCGTTCATCAATTATAAATCTTCCTGATTTCTGCTCCGCGGTAATAATGCAATAATATTTCATCATACTTGCAACCGTTCTCGCCCATTACAGCAGCTCCTATCTGACAAAGGCCGACACCGTGTCCCCAGCCTGCACCGGTAAGAACAAAACGTCCGGGTATTCCGTCTGAGATGTTAAGCCTGTCAACCACAAAAGCACTGCTGTAAAGGTGTGTTTCGCTGAGCGCACGACGAATCTCAAGTTCTTTTCCTATGGTAAAAGCACGCTTTGTACCTACAATCTTCAACTTACATATACGGCCGCTTTTGCCACGCTCTACGGGCACGAGGTCAACAATTTTGCCCAAATCAAGTTTCAGCTTGCTGTCAATGAGCGTAACGAGCTGTTCTTGAGACAACTCAACACGCCAGCGATAGAAGTCTGACGTCTCCTGATCATAATCATTAAGAACCTGCGAAAGAATTTTCCTGTCGTCCGTCTTGCAATATGAATCGGGACAAGAACGTATCCATCGCTCAGCCTCAGCCTCATCGGTAAGATCCGGCAAAGCAACATTCCGGTCACCGTTGTCACGCAACGCAACAAGATACGGATGCGCTTTGTTTTCCCAACAGTATTGAAACTCCTCCGTTACTCCGCCACAACACTTGCTGAAACGGGCGTCGCAGATATCGTCACCGTACATCAGGATTTGCCCTCTCGTTTCCTTCACAGCCTGCTCCACATGCACATTGCCGGCCTTTGTTATTCCCTGATAACGCTGACAATGGTCATCGGCACAAACATCAAAGATTGTATGGTCGTCTCTGTCATACCATCGGATAAGCTCATTATCCTTCTTCACAAACGAGAAAAAGCCGCTACCGCCCATGTCCTGACGCCGTCTGCGCTCCATCTGTGCCAGCAGCCAACTGCGTGATATTACTGCATGAGCTTTCAGAAACTCGAGTGAAGACGTAGCCTTCATTTCGCTTGATATTACACTCATGAGATAAGTCTCCACAGGAAGACAGTTTATGGCACACACGCTGTCTGCCTCAACAACAAGCTTCAAAGTGCCGAGGAAAGTCTGTGTCTCCTGCCTCTGCCAATGAAAGTTAACCCCTATCGTAACATTGTCGAGCGAGAACGAGGCACACGAGCAGTCGGGCATAAACGTAAGCTCACGGTAAAGATTACCATTCCATTGTATTCCTCCTTCTGAAAAAGCCACTTCCTGACTACCCGTAATGACCTCACCCTTTGCTATATAATTGCCGTTAAGAGTAAAACTTATTCTGTCAGAACTCAATATACCGACTTGCACTTCCGGCTCACGCCGCCCGAAACATGCCTGCGTCACACACCTTTGCCGCAGTGAAGACTCCCCCTTGATTTTTTCCGACACTCCGGCCATCTGCGCTTCGTCAAGAGAAACTTCATTCATAATGGCACTGACCATAGAAGAGTCAAGCCTGCCGAAATCTTCCTCACGCGGAGTAACCACCAGTCCGGCCATGTCGAGGGCGCCGGGACTTACAAGTATCTTGCTCTCACCGTCTGCATAGTAACAGTCAGGCCTATGCTTGCCGCGCGGGAATATAACCGACAGCCACAATCCGTCGGCCATCCAGCTTACAATATTCATCATCGGCTCTGACGCTCCGCTGTGCATCGGCAGTGCGTCATATACACGGCGGAACAAAGTAACTCCGTTATCGCGACCGTGACTGCGTATAAGTATTGCAGGACTTACCCATCCGTTTATTACAGAAACATCATCGCCATCTCCTAACGAACAGATTTCTGTCAAATCACGCTGAAGCCTCGGCCACAGTACTTGCAGAGGCAATCGTCCCTGCAAGAAAGCCTGGAAGTGCATGTGATCCGGCGCCGATGCTCCACACTCCGGACCGTTATAGAACACAGTCAGTCCGCGATGACAAGCCAATATTGAATAAATCTCATGATAATATTCAAGGATGCGTTGCGGCTGATGTGTACATGCAGGCACCGTAAAATGTACGGGCATTATCGGGTAAGGATTGACAAGCATTTCAAACCTTCCGTCAAAATGTTTGACTATCTGCTCCTTTGGCCGGTTTTCCCGACATAAGAAACAAGGTCTGTGGCTTACGGCCTCCTTACTCACTGTGGCACCTGTTGACACAATCCGTGCCGGATTAAACTGCAACACCACGCTATTGCCGCCTATCGGCAGTTCACGTGTATTCACATTCTGCAAATCTCGGAAATTACAACGGGCCAAATCCCATGTTTCAAGCTGGCGGTTGAAGAAACGCCAGAGCGAATCATCCTGAAATATATCACCACCACCGGCATTCACTTTCCTGCGGGCCATCAGCTCCATTGTGCGCAGGCGGTCTTTATACAGATTGTTTGCATTAATCTTGTCTATGCTCAAGGCCGCATCACTATTGCCACCCCACCGGCGACAAAGATAAAGTTCGGTGAAGATGCGCCCTATCTTGTAACGGCGGCTGAAAGCCAGACCGAGAGCATAATCCTCGCCGTAACTGGTGTTCGGGAAACGTATCTGGCGCAACAAGGGCGTAAAAAACGCACGAGGAGCGCCAAGTCCGTTGATGCGCAAGGCATTGTTACATCCGTTGGTGTCGGTCCATTCGGCATGGTCTATCAGTCCCGGCGGCAAAGTGTTCAGGTTAAAGTCGCACATCCTGTAACTGCCCACTATCATGGCCGCACGCTGTTCGTAAAAGGCATCCACAATTTTCTGCAACGTGTCCGGAGACGAATAAAGGTCATCGCTGTCAAGCTGTACGGCAAAGCGTCCGCAACGTTCATCGTCTACGGCTACATTCCAGCATCCGCCTATTCCGAGATCGGTACGTCTTGGAATGATATGTATCAGGCGGCTGTCCGTATAAGCATCAAGCAGCTTTGTGGTGCCGTCGGTAGAATGGTTGTCCACCACGATTACGTTGAAAGGAAACGTGGTGACCTGAGCAAGCGCACTGTCAACCGCATCGCAGATTGTCTTTTCGCGGTTGCGCACAGGTATAACCACCGTCGCCTCACATGCAAAATCCTGTTCGGCAAAGTCAGGCTCCGAATAATAAGCCGTGTCAACATACGCGCCCACTGCTTTCAGATGAGCAGTAACGGCTTCTTCCATTTCAATCTGCACATCACGATTGGCAGGATTGACATAATCAAACTGTTTCACGCCGCTGTCCCTCAGGTCGCGTTCCTCTTCAGTGTACAACAGTTCATTGATATGAAACATACGACCGTGACGGCTCAGGTACAGCCACAATTCATACCAGCCGGCATACCTGTATTCTGACTCGTCAACATCTTCAGAGAACTTACGCAGCAAGGCTGCATTGACCATAACCACCGAGCCGAAGTCGAAATCGTCGCGCAGACTGCCTTCCTGCCAGTCTATCACGGGATGAGGCTCTATCGTTCCGCCGTTTGACGAAAAGCGGTCTGAATATACAAGGGCGGCATCCGTCTCGCCGGCCACACGCATCATTCGCTGTATGGCATACTGACCGAGACTAACCGGAGCATCCGTCAAAAACATCATGGCATAATCTGCCATGACGCTTTCAGTCACACTCCTTACCGACGATGACGAACGCAGGCTGTCAACAACAATAAACGAACAACCGTCGGGCACGGCGTTGGCCACGGCAAACTCTTGTGTGACCAGCAAGTTTATATGGCGTATCATGCGGCTGCCGCGGAGTTGGCGCAACGTATTGGCTGCTGCACCGAAGTCGGCGCATGGCAAAAAGCAATCTATAGTTCCCCTCATTGTTTTCTTTCTGTGTTTTATCTCAAGGCATGCCAATACACACGCACGTCTGCGGCAACCGTCTGTTGCCACATGGTGCATGGTTACAGGCATTCCCTATTTTCCTGCAAAGATAGTGCAAGCCGAGCGAAATGCAAAAGAAAAGCGAGAGAAACGAGCTTTTATTTTCATTTCCGAGGCGCAGCCTGTCTTATCTAAAGACAGTGCAAGCCGGGCTTGCATTGCATACATTCAGCTTCTCACCCTTATTTTCTTAAGTCCCTTGCCAAACACCACTGTCTCAGCAAGAAAATAATTGAACAGGCCTGATATAAGCAAGGCTGCAAGGTTACACCAGACTACGTTCCAGCCAAATAACTTCTCAAAAAGCAGCAGGAACAGCATTTTGACCAGAAAGCCGAGCGCAGAAGATATATTGAACACCAAAAAACGGCGCCAGAAATCAGACGCACAACGGTTGGTTATCCTGCTTTTCCATATCCAGCAGTACGAGCAAAGAAAATTGCTCATCACGGCAAACTCAAACGAGATAACCGGCGACACTATATAATCGCCGACGTATGAACTGAAAATAAAAGTAGAACACAGCCACAGTACCAGTGTGTCTACTCCGGTACCGAAAAGACGGCTGACAACAAACTCTATGTAACGAAGCATTTTTCTTAAAACAACATCAATACAGCTCCCGTCCGAGCCTCAGACAAGGGCAACAGCATGCTTGACAAACGCATTAATATAATATAAGGTGTAAATCCGGCCACTGACTCCGCCGCGGCATCAAACCGCTGCAGAGTTGTCGCACCGTCCTTATTTCTTCAATGGGTCCTGTTTAGCCAGCACACGGCGATCTTTGGCAAACTGCACAAAATAAACAACAAAAAGAAGCACGGCTATGACAAACCCCACGACATCAAACAGGCCGAAACTGTAACCTGACAGCGAATAACGGTCGTCTGCCCACGACGTGTACATGTATAAAGTATTGATTATTATCACTATCAGGCGAAACTCCGTAGGTCCGAAACTGCTGTAAGTAAGGCGGAACTCGCCTTTCAGTATGGCACCTATGTATGTATAGACAGACAACACAAGATAACCGGCCAGCACAAACATGGCCACATCAAGTCTTAACATGGGCGAAAGTCCGGCTCCGATACACATTATGCAGATGGTGACGGCATCAAGCGTATGGTCTATGAAAAAGCCGTAAACGGGCCGTTGGGTATTACGAACACGTGCCAGCGTACCGTCAAGACTGTCTCCATACCAGTTGATTACAAGGCCGAGCGAAGAAATCCACAGATATTTTACGTTGATGTTACCCAAAATAAAACCCAAAGCACAAATCACCGCACCTGCCACTCCGATGAACGTTAACATGTCGGATGTCACCCATTTTGGTTGTCTTTCGGCCAGCCACACAAGAATTTTCTTCTCGGCGGCGTTGAGCAACGATGTCTGTATTCTTGCTGAATTTTCCTTTCCCATTTGTCATTTTATTTACGGGGTGCAAAATTACAGCTTTATTACGAAATTTATACATTCCGGCTGTTAAAGTTGTTAAAGATATTAAAATCTTATGATATGCCGCCATGTATCAATGCCCACGTCAGCTCAGCCCCATTCCGTGCCAAAACAAAAGCTTACCTTTCGGCCTCCGAAAGGTAAGCTTTTACAAGACAAAAGACGGTCTTTTGCGATGCAAAAGACCGTCTTTTATAAAGCCACGCGAAACATCCTGACTGTCAAGCTGTTACTGATGCTGTTCGCGAAGCAGGTCGTTCACTGTCTTTACCGGATTGAACGTAGAGAGCGGAACTTCAACAAAAACTGTGTTCCAGTCACTCATGGCACCGTTCCAAAGTCCCGGAAGCTCGAGCGCTTTCAGCTCGCGGCCGTTCTTGCTCTTGCTGCTTATGAAGCCTGTCGTCTTGTCCACATAATCGGGCAGATTGAAACGGTTGCCCTTATAGTCCTTAACGGCACATACGAGGTCAACGGGATTAAAGTGAGTTCCTTCCGTAAACATGCGCATGTACTCCTCGTTGCTCTTGTCTATCTGGCTGCTTTCGAGTATCTGCAGACTTACGGTGCCGTCCTGATTGTATGTAAGGAACGGACCGCCGCCGGGTTCACCTACGTTCTTCACAACTCCGCACACACGCATCGGACGGTTAAGCTTACGGCGCAGATATATCACAAGTTCGGCATCTTCAAGCTCTTTGATGTCCGGCTTGCGGCAGCACAGGTCATGCTGAACGAAGCGTATCATCTCTTCAAGCTGGTCGTGAGTGTAGTTACCGGTGTCAAGCAGCCGCAGATATGCGAAAGCTTTTGCCTGCAAAGTGACAAGGATGCCGGCCAGCAGCTGTTTGTATGTCACGGTGTCCTCCTTCAGACGGTCAGGAACAACGTTGTCAATGTTCTTTATGAACACCACATCGGCATCTATGTCGTTAAGATTCTGTATCAGTGCGCCGTGTCCTCCCGGACGGAACAGCAGCGAGCCGTCCTCGTTGCGGAAAGGAGTGTTGTCGGGATTTGCGGCTATCGTGTCGGTATTTGGCTTCTGCTCGGAGAACGTTACATCATACTTTATACCGTACCTGTCAGCGTATGCGGCACATTTCTCCGCAACTTTCTTCTCAAACAGTTCGCGGTGTTCATGGCTTACAGTGAAATGTATGTGGGCCTCGCCTCCCGAAGCGGCATACAGAGCGCCTTCCACGAGATGTTCTTCGAGCGGTGTGCGCGGACCTTCGGGATACTTGTGGAAGAGAAGCAGGCCTTTGGGCAGCTGTCCGTAATTAAGGCCTTTAGCTTCAAGCATGTTGGCCACAACATCTTTATAACGGCCTTCGGCCATTAGGTCAGCGATGCCCTTGCCTTCGTTTTTCAGACATACGGCATCGAGTTCGTCATGGAATGCAAACTTGGTGATGTTGTCAAAGTATTTCTTCTCAAAGTCTGTCTGCGGCTCGTCATAGTCGGCATTGAGGAATGCAAACATATTCTTAAACATACGGCTGGCGGCTCCGCTGGCCGGAACAAACTTGACCACCCGCTTGCCTCCGGCCTTGTAAGAGTTCCACGCATTGATGTAACTTGCGCGCTCATCGTCGCCGGGAGCAACGATACCGTTGCCTATTCCGGCTGCGGCGTCTAATCTGAGGAAAGGGAAACCCTTTTTAAATTCTTCAAGTTGTGTCTCTACCTGTGCTTCGGTAATGCCTTTGGCGGCAATCTGCTTTAAGTCTTCTTGTGATAACATAAGTGTTGTTTTTATTTAGGTTATTGTATTTATTTTAAGGTATACGCGCCGGCAACTGTCAGCATTGTTCAGCCATTCGGCCACCATAAGGCCAAACGGCCGCATGGAGTGCATGCCACCGCGTACAAAGGTTTCTGCAAAAATAACTCTTTTTCATCAAAATATGCGCTTTAAGGCATTAAAAAGTTATTACTTTATGCAATAAAACTTACAATTTTTATTTTCTGACGGCATGAATCTCTGAAATTCAAGAAAAATGAGTAAGTTTGCACGCGGGCTTTTCCCGCAGACAGACCGCCGGCAGATACACAGCCGCACCGATTTACGGACTGCCTTACGTCGTATCGCACGGCCTGACTACATAACTGAAAGAAAGATGAACGAACTGATTTTTACCAACGACGAAAAGAAAGAGGCACTGGCCTTAACCCGCAAACTGCGCTCAAACACGAGCCTGCACCTGAAGGACAAAGACGTGGAGAAAGTATTCAGGCACTTGAAAAAAGCCCTGAAGAACAATCTGATAAAAAGGAATGTGTTCGGCCTTAATCCCGTTCTTGAAAGCCTTCAGACGGCACTCATAGCCGTAGAGGAAATCGGACTGAAGCGCGACGGCGTGATGGCCATACTGCTGTATGCCGGAGCCAATGCCGATGCTTCTGACGCTGAGGATATAAGACTGGCTTTCGGCGACACAGTGGCGCGCATCATACACGGACTGTGCAAGATACAGGAACTGTACAAGAAGAATCCTGTAATAGAGAGCGAGAACTTCCGCAACCTGCTGCTGTCTTTCGCCGAAGACATGCGTGTGATACTTATCATGATAGCCGACAGGGTAAACCTCATGCGGCAGATACGTGACACGACAAACATCGAGGCAAAAACGGAAGTCAGCGAGGAAGCCAGCTATCTGTATGCGCCGCTGGCCCACAAACTCGGTCTGTACAAGCTGAAAAGCGAACTTGAAGACCTCAGCCTGAAATATCTTGAGCATGACGCCTACTACATGATAAAGGAAAAGCTCAACGCCACCAAGAAAAGCCGCGATGCATACATCGAGCGATTCATCGCTCCTATAGACAAAAAGCTGAAAGAGGCCGGCTTCAAGTACCACATGAAAGGACGCACAAAGAGCATACACAGCATCTGGCAGAAGATGAAAAAGCAGCAGTGCGGCTTTGAGGGCGTGTACGACCTGTTTGCGATAAGAATAATCCTCGACGCTCCTGTCGAACTGGAAAAAATGCAGTGCTGGCAAGTGTTTGCCATCATAACCGACATGTACCAACCCAACCCCAAGCGCATGCGCGACTGGCTGAGCGTGCCGAAATCAAACGGATATGAAAGCCTGCACATCACCGTTCTCGGACCCGAAAACAAATGGGTGGAAGTGCAGATACGCACCGAGCGCATGGACGAGATTGCAGAGCGCGGACTTGCCGCACACTGGCGCTACAAGGGAGTGAAAGGTGAAAGCGGTCTTGACGAATGGCTAAACAGCATACGCACCGCACTCGAAAACAAGGACGACCTCCAAGTGATAGACCAGTTTAAAATGGACTTGTATGAAGACGAGGTGTTTGTCTTCACGCCCAAAGGCGACCTGATGAAATTTCCCAAGGGAGCAACCGTTCTCGACTTTGCCTACCGCATACACTCAAACATAGGCAACAGGTGTGTAGGCGC
>CALNFG010000070.1 GCA_939792625.1 uncultured Prevotella sp. | reverse complement strand
CTTTGCAATGGTTTTAATTTTATATCGTCCTGTCAGTTCGGCCCGGCCAAAATCACTCTTCATGCTCAGGTGGTTTTGTCCGGCTGTCACGGTGAGGCTGTCAATATGATATTCGCTATTTGCTGAAACCATTGCAAAGTTGTTGACTTTAACATGACCTTTAAACATGTTCGTCTCCGCCTCCGATATTTGTGTGTTGGCATTTATGTCAGCACTGAATTTTGTTCCGTTCCATTTTTTCGTGATTTTTAAAGCAGCCAGATCAATATCTCTTAATGTAGCCTTTATGTCTGCTGTTTTGTCAGAGCTTGTCAGATCGGCATTACCTTCGATATTAATTTTTGCATTTGGGTCATTTACGGTCAGTGTACCGCTTACGGCTGGTTTGTTGTAAATACCTTTTGCCGTGATTCCCGAATACGAATAACCGTTATAATCGAAACGTGGAAAAACTCCGTCTATCTTGATGTCAGATATACCATACTTGCCCGTTTCACACTCTATGTCTGTCGTTGCAGCAAGTATGCCGAATTTATCATTGTCTAACAGTTTGCCTATGTTTAGCCCACGTGTGTTTATGTATGTGTTTATCCGCCTGCCGTCTTTGGACATCTTTACATCAGCATTGCCTATTTCGCTTATGAATGTGCCGTCAGCATGCAGAGTACGGCCTGCCCCTGACACATTTCCTGCATATTGTATATCGCCGAGATGTGTGACCGTTTCTGGCAGGCGTATATCCTTATTGATGGCGTTTTCAAGAATTTCGTCTATGCTTTCAGCCGTGCATTTGAAATTTCTGACATTTATATACCACTCCAATCCTGTTCCCTGTTTGTTTATTTTGCCATTTGCGGCAAGCGTAATTCCATAGTCACGTGAGTGTACATTCAGTTGTCTCACATCAACAGATTTACCTGTTCCGCTGAAAGATGTTTGTATGAAAAACGGACTTCTGACGCTTTTCAATGATGGTACGAAGCATGCAATGTCACTTAATGTGAGTTTTGATTCCTCTATCTGTCCGTTATACTGTATTGAATTAATGTTTAACTTCTTGCTTTTATCGTAACTTTTTGCTTCAATGTTACTTATGCGTATGTCTGTATTAGGGAGATTTATTTCGAAATCATTTAGCTTGCATATAACAGACGGGATGTTGGCAACTTTCAGGTTACGCTTGTCCGCTGTATTGTTTTTGGCGAATGTGAAGTCGAATTTCAGCCTACGAAGGTCTATCCCGGATGATTCTTTCATAGACAGTTTCTTTACCGATATGGCAAGGCTGTCATGAGTATAATATGGCATTATGATATGCCCGCTTATATCTTTTATGTCAAGATGGTTTACGTTAAACCGTGAAGGGGTAGGAGCCATGTCGTATCTGTCATAACGTATGGCTCCGTGGCGTATTATGAGTGAGTTTATGCTGAGTTCCAGGTTTGATTTCTTATTCTTGTCTTTTGTTGCAAGTGAATCAAGTATGAATTGATAATTCGCCTTTGCATGTTCATCTTTTTTATATAATGTGGCGTCCATGCCGAATACTTGTGCCGAAGATATGTATATACGCCGGTTGCTGATTAGTTCGCCGTAATCTATCCGGGCCGCCAGACGTGATGCTTTCAGCATCTTTTTATTTTGCTTGTCGTAAAGTTCAAAGTTGTCTATTATTACACGATTCAGAAATCCGAGGTAAACCTGACCGACGTTTACATCTGTTCCCAGCTTTTTTTCTATGACGTCCTCAACCTGTCTGCCAAGCCATTTCTGTACAAACGGTAAACGCACCATTATTATAACCGTCACGTAGACGGATATAATGGTCCATGCGGTGCCGTTTATTATATGCTTTAACTTTTTCAACGTCTTATCCTTTTTTGTCGGTTTCGTTTTTTGCTTCTATTGATTCTGTGTGCAATATAATTTTACAAAATTACTCATATTTGCTGAGAAAACATGCGTATATCTGAATTTTTTAATATTTATTCCGCTAATGGAACGCCTTTATGATATGCAAAAATATCTTAATACAATGTAGCTGGCGAATTTTTCGTCGTGTACGTTGTAAGTTGTTGATATTTAGCGGCGTAGCAAGACATAACCTTTTGCCTTCCAAAAGACGGCATATTGCTGCCTGAAAGCTAACCTTTCATTGTGTAAAAGCTTACCTTTGGGAAAGCAATAAAAACACCGGCACGACATCCGGGCTTACATAATGCTCATAAGTCTTAATTTTTTATATAATTTGTTCATTTTTGTTTGCCGTTTAAAAATATAATATTACTTTTGCACTTTGTAAACTCGAGTTTGCAAAACCTTGTTATAACAACATGAATGTAAGCATAAAACATTGTGGTGTCATTGATGAGATTGTTGACGGTTGCATAAAAGTGCGTATCGTCCAGTCGTCCGCATGTGCGTCTTGCAAGGTGGCCGGTCATTGTAATGCATCGGAAAGCAAAGAAAAAACCGTAGATGTCTTTGATGATGATACAGACCGTTTTTCCGTCGGCGACAATGTGGTGGTGGTGGCTTCGCAGAAGATGGGATTCCTTGCAGTATTGCTCAGCTCGGTAGTTCCGTTGTTTCTGCTTATCGTCGTATTGGCGTCCGTGCTGGCCATGACAGGCAGTGAAGCTGTCGCGGCGCTGTCAAGTATTGGTGCGCTGGCACCCTATTACCTTATATTATATATATGTAGAGACAAGATACGCGCGCGGCTGGCATTCAAGATAGAGCGCGACGGGTGATAAGCGGGAATTGTGTGCCTGGAAAACGAAATATTAACAACTAAAACAAATACAAAACTTATGAACTTTATTCTGATTGCAATTATTGTTCTTGGAGGCATAGCGCTGATTTCATCGGTGGTGCTATACGTTTGTTCCAAGAAGTTTGCCGTCTATGAAGACCCGCGTCTGGCGCAGGTCTCGGCCGTTTTGCCGGGAGCCAACTGTGGCGGATGCGGCTATCCCGGATGTTCGGGTATGGCGGCTGCGCTGGTTAAGGGCGCTGATGCAGGCTCGCTTGAGGGGCTTTATTGCCCTGTGGGAGGGGCTGAAACCATGGGCCGTGTGGCTGACTTGTTGGGTATGGCTGTTGCCAATACCGAGCCTAAGGTTGCCGTGGTGCGTTGTAACGGTACGTGCGAACTGCGTCCGCGTATTGCCGAGTATAACGGTTTGCGTACGTGTACGGCCATGAACTCATGCGGAGCCGGCGAGACTGGCTGCGGATACGGATGTCTGGGATGTGGCGATTGTGTCAAGGCATGTTCTTTCGGAGCAATAACGATGAATCCGGAAACAGGCCTGCCTGAGGTTGATGAAGATAAGTGTACTGCCTGCGGTGCCTGCGTCAAGGCTTGCCCCCGACACATTATAGAACTGCGTAAGAAGGGTGTTAAGAACCGCCGTGTATATGTACGCTGTGTGAACAAGGATAAGGGTGCAGCTGCAATGAAAGCATGCAAGGCGGCATGTATAGGCTGCGGAAAATGTGAGAAAGAATGTAAGTTTGAGGCGATAACCATAGTCAACAATCTGTCTTACATCGATTCAGACAAGTGTCGTTTGTGCCGCAAGTGTGTTGAGGCATGTCCGACACACGCTATCGTGGCCGTTAATTTTCCAGCCCCAAGACCGAAGACTGATACCGGCATGACCGGCAACTGTACAAAGACTTCGGAAGAAGCTAACGTAGAACTCAAACAAGAGGAGGTAAAAGCATGAAACTCAGGACATTCAGAATAGGAGGTATACATCCGGAAGAAAATAAACTTTCTTCTGAATCGGCTACACAGATAGCCAAACTGCCTCAGCAGGCCATATTCCCATTGTCACAGCATATCGGCGCACCGGCAAAGCCTGTCGTCAAAAAGGGTGATAAGGTAAAGGTTGGTACACTTTTGGCTGAAGCGGGAGGTTTTGTTTCTGCACCGGTTTATTCATCGGTATCGGGTACCGTTCTTAAAATTGATGAAGCCATTGATGCCACGGGATATCGAAAACCGGTGATAATAGTAAAGGTTGAAGGTGATGAGTGGGAGGAGTCTATTGACCGCTCTGACAAGCTTGAAACATTGGCAGCTCATCCGGAACTTACGTCTGAAGAGATAGTCGAGCGTGTAAAGAAAGCCGGCGTAACAGGTATGGGCGGAGCAGGATTCCCAACTTTCATTAAACTGTGTCCTCCCCCTACGGCTAAAGCCGAATGTGTGATATTGAACGGAGTGGAATGTGAGCCTTACATCACTTCAGATTACAGACTTATGATTGAGCATGCAGATGAGATACTCGTCGGACTTGATTTGCTGATGAAAGCCGTTAAGGTGGCCAAGGGATATATAGGCATAGAGGAAAACAAGCCGGAGGCCATACGGCTGTTTGAAGAAAAGACGCGAAACAGGTCAGATATAGAGATTGTTCCGCTTGCAAAGAAATATCCTCAGGGAGGTGAGAAACAGCTTGTCGATGCCGTTATCCGCCGTCAGGTGCCGGCACCTCCGGCCATTCCTGTGAATGTCGGCGCTGTCGTGCAAAATGTCGGTACGGCGTTTGCGGTATATCAGGCTGTCATGAAAAACAAGCCTTTATTTGAGCGTTACACAACTGTTACGGGAAAGAAACTGGCTCGACCTGGCAATTTCCTCGTGCGCATGGGTACTCCTATGATTGATCTTATCAATGAATGTGGCGGCATGCCCGAAGGTGACAACAAGCTTCTGGCCGGCGGTCCTATGATGGGTAAGGCGCTTACATCTGTCGAGGTGCCGATATGCAAGGGCACAAACAGTGTGACAATACTTAGTGGTGATGACGCAAAACGAAAATCAGCACAGCCGTGTATCCGTTGCGCGAAATGTGTAAGTGTCTGCCCGATGGGGCTTGAGCCTTATCTGCTGGCTACGGCAAGTGCCTTGCATGATTGGGAAAAAGTTGAGCTTGCAGGTGTCACATCTTGTATAGAGTGCGGCTCATGTCAGTTCACTTGTCCCGCTCATCGTCCCATGCTCGACAATATCAGGATGGGGAAGAGCATGGTTATGGGTATAATCAAATCGCGCAATGCTAAAAAATAAATTATAATAAACTTACAATCAGGCTTTTGAGCTGTAATATAATAAAATCAAGAAAATGAGTAAATTGATAGTTTCGTTATCTCCACACGCGCATGGTACAGACAGTGTTGAGCGTAACATGTACGGTGTGATAATAGCCCTGGTGCCGGCGTTGCTTGTGTCGTTTCTGTATTTCGGACTCGGCTCGGTTATTGTTTGTGCATCAAGTGTGGCAGCCTGCGTGTTTTTTGAGTGGGCTATAACAAAGTATATGTTGAAAAGACAGCCTTCCATAACTGACGGCTCTGCTATCCTGACCGGTATTCTGCTGGGTTTCAACTTACCTTCAAATATTCCTGTATGGATTGTGATAATAGGAGCTTTGGTGGCCATAGGCATAGGTAAAATGACTTTCGGCGGTCTGGGATGCAATCCGTTCAATCCTGCTTTGGTAGGCCGTTGCTTCCTTTTGGCTTCGTTTCCTGCACAGATGACGTCTTGGCCCATTGCCGGACAACTCGGGTCGTATGTTGATGCGCAAACCGGTGCTACGCCGCTGAGCATAATGAAGCAGGCAATAAAAAGCGGTGATGCCTCTGTGCTTGACCAGTTGCCTGACTCTTTGTCACTTCTTCTTGGAAATCCGGGCTTGAACAATGGTGCCGGAACTATAGGTGAAGTTTGCGCATTGGCTCTGTTGATAGGTTTTGCTTATATGCTTTGGAAGAAGATTATCACATGGCACATTCCTGTAAGCATACTTCTTACAGTTTTTGTATTCAGCGGATTGCTCCATTTGGCTAATCCTGTTTATGCCAATCCTGTTGCAACCCTGCTTAGCGGAGGCCTTATGCTGGGAGCGATATTCATGGCGACAGATTATGTCACTTCTCCCATGACTCATAAAGGACAGCTGATATATGGTGTGGCCATCGGTTTTTTGACCGTTGTGATAAGAAACTGGGGCTCTTATCCTGAGGGCATGTCGTTTGCAATACTTATAATGAACGCTTTGACACCTCTTATCAATACTTATGTAAAGCCGAAGCGTTTTGGTGAAATTGTAAATAAGGAGGGTGGAAAATGAAAAAACTTGAATCTACTATAACCAATATGGTCGTGGTGCTGGTTGGTGTGGCTTTGATAACGGGAAGTATTCTTGCCTATGTCAACCATGTAACGGAAGAGCCTATACGTCAGCAGGCAGAGAAAACTCTTGCAGACGGAATAAAAGCTGTTATGGGAGGAGTTGAACTTACCGTGGCCAAAGACGATACTGTAAGACAGACTGTTTCGGGCAAGGAAATCATATTTGTTATTCATGAAGCGGTTGGAACAGACAAGCAACCTCTCGGCGCGGCGGTTGAAAGTACTACCGGTGGATTTGGCGGAGATTTTAAGATTCTGGTTGGTTTCGACAATGACGGCAAGATACTTGGCTATACTATATTGCAACACTCAGAAACACCCGGACTTGGTGCAAAGGCTGATAAATGGTTTCAGAAAGACGGAAAAGGCTGTGTAATCGGGAAAAATCCGGCTACTGACAATCTTACCGTGAAGAAAGACGGTGGAGACGTTGATGCCATAACAGCATCGACCATAACGAGCCGGGCTTTCTTGTTGGCAGTCAATCAGGCATATCAGGCTTATAAGTCGTTGCCGGTTGATGCACATACGGGTGCTACCGACAAGCATTGAAAGAATCTTTACATCATAAAAAGTATAAACAATGAATTATATAAAAATATTAATTAATGGTGTTGTTAAGGAGAATCCTACATTTGTTCTTCTTCTCGGCATGTGTCCTACGCTGGCAACCACCACTTCGGCCATGAACGGCTTGTCTATGGGGTTGGCAACGATGTTTGTGCTTATCTGCTCTAATCTTGTGATTTCGCTGATAAAGAATCTTACACCTGATATGGTCCGCATACCTGTGTTTGTGGTTGTCATAGCGTCGTTTGTGACCATACTGCAGATGATAATGCAGGCTTACGTGCCTGTGATTTATGCCACGCTCGGTCTTTATATTCCGCTTATCGTCGTCAACTGTATCATTCTGGGCCGTGCGGAAGCTTTTGCTTGTAGCCATGGCCCGGTGGAGAGTCTTTTTGACGGTATCGGCATAGGTCTTGGTTTCAGCATAGCCCTTACGTTGCTTGGTGCTGTCCGTGAATTGCTTGGGGCCGGTTCGATATTCGGTTTTGTGCTGTTTCCTGAGACATGCAACATGTTACTCTTTATTTTGCCTCCCGGAGCATTTATTACTTTGGGATATTTGATTGCAATAGTTAACAGATTTAAGAAAGCTTAGTGATATGGAGTATTTACTGATTTTTATTTCAGCGATATTTGTGAACAACATTGTGTTGTCACAATTCTTGGGTATATGTCCTTTTCTTGGTGTTTCTCAAAAGATTTCAACATCGTTGGGTATGGGAGCGGCTGTGGCTTTTGTACTGACTCTTTCTACCATTGTGACATATCTGGTGCAGATATATGTACTTAATCCTTTTGGATTGCAGTATCTTCAGACAATTGCTTTCATTCTCGTTATTGCGGCATTGGTGCAGATGGTTGAAATCATTTTGAAGAAAGTCTCACCTTCACTTTATCAGGCTCTTGGAATATATCTTCCGCTGATAACCACCAACTGTGCCGTTCTCGGCGTGGCAATTCTTGTAATACAGAAAGAATATTCATTGATACAAAGTGTTGTTTATGCTTTTTCAACGGCTGTAGGTTTTGCAGTGGCTCTCATTATCTTTGCAGGAATACGCGAACAGTTGGCCATGGTCAGCATCCCTAAGGGCATGCGTGGAATGGCAATTGTGCTTGTCACGGCTGGTTTGTTAAGCCTTGCATTCATGGGTTTTTCAGGTGTGGACGGAGGATTGAAAGAGTTATTTGGTCTAAACTGACGGTATATTTCTTAAAGCATCTGTCAGCAATTACGCAAGCGTGTGTATTGCAGACAGATGCTTTTGTCATTTTATCTTTTTTGTACATATATATTTTGCAGGCTGTAAAAATATGATTAGTTTTGCATTGTGGATTAAAACTAAATGCAAAACACTTATGAAACAGACTATTTTAGTTACAGGTGGAACAGGCTTTATAGGCTCACATACAGTTGTAGAATTGCAACAGGCCGGTTATAGGGTTGTAATTGTTGATAACTTATCAAATTCTAAAGCCGATGTTGTTGACGGTATTGAAAAAATCACCGGAATACGTCCGGATTTTGAACAAGCTGATTGTTGCGACTTTGAGGCGATGGATGCCATATTCACAAAATATGGTGATATAAATGGCATTATACATTTTGCGGCAAGTAAGGCTGTCGGTGAAAGTGTTCAGAAACCTCTGATGTATTACCGTAATAACATAACAAGTCTCATAAACATTCTTGAACTTATGCCCAAACATGGTGTAAAGGGTATTATTTTCTCGTCAAGTTGTACTGTCTATGGTCAACCGTCGCCTGAAAATCTGCCGGTAACAGAAAATGCTCCTATACAGAAGGCTCTTAGTCCGTATGGTAATACAAAGCAAATAAACGAAGAAATAATTCAAGACTACATACATAGTGGAGCTAAGATAAAGTCTGTAATATTAAGATATTTCAATCCGATAGGCGCTCATCCTTCGGCCAATATAGGTGAGTTACCAAACGGTGTACCTATGAATTTGATACCATTTGTCACCCAGACAGCTATCGGCATACGTAAACAACTGAAGATATTTGGAAATGATTATAATACTTCAGATGGTACATGTGTGCGTGATTATATTTATGTAGTTGACCTGGCAAAGGCTCATGTGAAAGCCATGTCGCGCGTCCTTGATAATCCTGATACAGATGCAGTTGAAATATTTAACATCGGAACTGGGCGTGGTGTAAGTACTCTTGAGGTTGTTGAAGGCTTTGAAAAAGCTACAGGCGTGAAAGTTAATTGGGAATATGCACCGCGTCGTGAAGGTGACATTGAGAAAGTTTGGGCCGATCCGACAAAAGCAAATACAGTACTTGGCTGGAAAGCCGAGACAAGTCTTGAGGACACATTGCGCTCTGCATGGAAATGGCAGCTGAAACTTGATGAAGAAACCAAGAAAAAATAAAACTTATATGGATTTTTAAAATAAAAATGCGAGAGGCCTTTATGAGCCATCCCGCATTTTTATTTCATTTTTTATTTTTTGTATCAGGATTATTAGTATTGCAAGATATGACATTTTCTATAATCTCAGGAAAATGTTTTTGCTCAAGTATGTGTACTTTTGCCTCAATGTCCTCTACTGTATCGTCAGGAGAAAGTGCAGTGCTGAATTGTGCAATGATTTCTCCTCCGTCACATACTGTGCTGACAAAATGTATTGTTATTCCGGTCTCTTTTTCGCCTGCAGCCTTTACTGCTTCATGCACATAGTGACCGTACATGCCTTTACCTCCATATTTAGGTAATAGTGATGGATGAATGTTTACAATACGGTGATTATATTTTTCAGTCAGGAATGCGGGTATCATCAGCATGAAACCTGCAAGGACTATGAAATCAATGGCATAGTCATTTAATATTGGCATGATTGTTGTAATATCATTGATTTCATTTTTTGACAAGACTGTACACGGCACATTATATTTTGCAGCACGTGTAAGTGCATAGGCGTCGGTACGATTGCTTATTACAAGACGTACTTTGATGTCTTTATTGTCTTGAAAATATCTGATTATGTTTTCACAATTAGTGCCGTTACCTGACACGAATATAGCTATGTTTGTCATACTTTAACTGATTAATCAAGGATATGTTTATTCATCGAAATCAAAATTGTCAAAGTCATCGTCAATGCCCAACATGGCAGGTTCAATGAATGCATCAAGACTGCGGCGTTCTTTTTTTGTTGGCCGTCCTGTGCCACGAGCCCTGTCAACAAAGCCACTTATGCGGCTCATTTCCATTATTTCATATTGTTTGGCATCGGTAACATTTTCATATATCTGTGGTAAGAGTTTTGCTCCGACACGTTGTTCGATGCATTGCAATACTTTAAAAGAAAATGTTACCGGTGGCTTTTTTACGTTGACAGTTTCACCTATTTTAATTAAGTGAGATGGTTTTACATTGACACCATTTATTGTCACTCTGCCGTTTTTACATGCATTTGCTGCTATTGAGCGGGTCTTGAATATGCGTGATGCCCATAGCCATTTATCTATTCTAGCCGTTTCATTTGCCATTGGTGTGCTTATTGTTGAATTGATTCATTGTTATGTCTAGGCCTGCAAGTATGAAACTTTTGATTATTTCAACTGCCGTATTTATTGTTGGAGAAAGGATTTTCATTTCATCGTCATCATATTTGCCTAATACCCATTCTACTTGCATGCCTTTTGGAAAATCATTACCTATGCCTATGCGCAGTCTTGCATATTGTTGTGTTCCGATAACGCTCTGTATATTGCCAAGACCGTTG
>CALNFG010000069.1 GCA_939792625.1 uncultured Prevotella sp. | reverse complement strand
TCCGCCCGTCCTGCACCACCTGAGTTTTCAGTATGCAGTCCACGCCCCTGTACAGCGCCCTGCCCGCCTCGCTTCTCAGGCTGTCGCCCAGAAACGTGTACGGCTCCTTGCCCCGCCAGGCGTCGCGCAGAGTCTTCATCACGTTTATCATCGCGTCGTCGTTATACGTTATGTGCGTGTAATAACCTTCTGACAGCGGGTAAAACTGCGGCCACCCGCCGTTGTCGTACTGCGCCTCCAGCAGATAGCCGAAGCCGCGCTCCACGGCCTCCCTGTATTTCTCCTCGCCCGTGGCCTTGTACAGCCTGGCCAGGTATTTCATCTCCGTCGTCGTGGCCTTGTTGTCTATCGTGGCATACCTCTCCCCGCGCTTCAGCCGTTCGGCCTCGCGCCTTTTTTCCTCCGTCAGCACCTGCTGCAGCTTCATGTTCTTGGGCCATCCGCCCGTGTCGTGCTGGTAAAACAGCAGGTTGTCGCCGATGCGTGCGGCCTCGGCCGTGGTCATGAAGCTGTCCGTCGCGTTGTCGGCCATCCTCGTCCATTTCATGTTCAGGTACTTGTCGTTCAGGTTACCGGCGCTTTGCGCCCGGATGACAGTCGCAAAGGCCACGGTCACGACTGCCGCAATGATTCTTGTTATCATAAGCAGATATTTGTTAAGTTGTTTGTTCTCCAGACCCTCCCGGCTCTTCCCGGCCCTCCCGGTCCTCCCGTTATTATTAATAAGACTCCCGCGCCTTCCGAAAGTTTATTTGCCCTGCCGTAAATCGGTCAAAAAAACATGTTTTGCGAAAGCTTACCTTTTGCAAGCCAAAAGGTAAGCTTTCGGGCTGTAAAAGGTAAGCTTTTGGCCGGCCAAAGCTTACCTTTTGTAAAACCGTTGATTTTCAGCCGCTTCTGTCATGGCTTGTTGCAGAAACTTAAACCCCGTTGCATGGCGATACTTGCATGCTTTTTCTGATTTTTTACATAAAAGTATTGATGCCTTACGATTTGTTACCGTGATTTGCAATGATGTTACATTGGTGTAACAATTTCGGCTCATAATGTTTAAAACTCGTTTTTAAGCGGTTGTGAATATTAAATAACGTTATTGCAAAAATATGTTTTGCTTGTTAAAGTATGTTTTTGATTTTGATTTTTAATATAATTTTCTTTGTCTTACTTGTTCTTTTTTTCTACCTTTATGCGCGATTTACCGAAAGGCTGTGTCGCCGGGGTTATCTGCACGGGGCACAACCGCAGAAAACAGACTTTTGAATGTGTGAAATTTAATAATATATTAATATAAGGTGTAATTATGAAAAAAATTTTTACTCTTTGCATGTCTTTGTTAATGGGATGCGTAGTGACTTCGGCACAGTCAGTAACTGATGTTGACGGCGTATTCCAGTTTACCGACCCTGATGGCAATGTGTATGCCGACGGCTCGCATCTTATTTACAATAAGGTTGAAAGCACTCCGATGAGTAGTGTGATACATTCAGACCTTTGGGTGCGCAACGTCTCTGAGTCAGAGGCCGGCCAGGTTGTAGTCACTTCAACCGTTACTTCTCTCGAGGGCAACGGTCAGTTCCAGATTTGCTGGCCTACCAGTTGCGTGTCTCTCACCGCTCCCGGCTCTCTTGAAGGCGTAGCCGGAGGTCCCGTTGGCTATGCTGCCAATTTGCAGACAGAATATGTTATTTACGGCACTGAAGGCTCTTGCGAGGTAACTTACAGCATTACCCGCCGCATGACCGACGGCACTTCATATCCCGGCTCTACCATTACCGTACTTTACACAACCGACCCCAATGCCTCAGGCATCAGTGGCGTAACCGTTGAGGGCAGCAACGAGATAGTTGCACGCTATACTCTCGACGGCCAGAAGATTGACGAGCCGCAGAAAGGCATCAATATCGTGAAGTATGCCGACGGACGCACTGAGAAAGTGCTTGTAAAATAATGACATTCATATAAAAACACAACACCGGCCGGGCGTCCGCGCGATGCTTTCCGCCCGGCCGGTATACCTGATATATTAAGCTGTTTCTCATTCCATCCTTATACCTTAATCTATAAAACGACGAAAAACAAAAATTGGTTTAATTAAGTAAAAAGAGTTATGTTTAAAAAGAAAATTTATCTATGCATGTTCTTGTTGGGGCTGTTCGGCAGCCTCGGCGTGAAGGCACAGACGGCTACCGGGGCTGAGGTCATTCCCATCCACTTCCCCCAGACGTCGTGCTACATCACCGCCTTGTCTGACAACGGACAGTGGGCCGTGGCTTCGGGCACGGACGAGGAAAACACCACCATCAGTGGTTATCCTTATCTTATCAATGCCACTACCGGCGAGCTTACCGAGCTGTGGCAGGGTGAAGATTTCGCGGGCTATACGGCCAACGACGTTACCGACGACGGTAAGATAGTTGTCGGCAGCTACAACGGTGCCGCTTATTACAATGCCGACACTCAGACATGGACATCTCTGCCCGTAAGCGAGGGTGCAGGCGCAGCCGTGACCGTCACTCCCGACGGCAAATACATAGGCGGCTACGGCTCTGCCGGCTCGTTCGGCTCTGACAGCTACAGGGAGATACCTTATCTCTGGGAACGTCAGGACGACGGCACTTACCGCCAGGTTGACCTCGCCACAGAGCTTAACCGCTTCCCCACATGGGACAAGACCGGAGCCGACTGCGGTCTGAGACGTATCGAGAACATGAGCGCCGACGGCAATATCCTGGCCGGTGCCATGAACTTCATCTATCCCCAGGAAGCATGCTATTATGTATATAACCGCACCACGGGCGAGACAGTCTTCATCGACGACTATCTCACCGAACTCGGTTACGGAACAGGCTCGTTCATCGACCAGTCCAACATCAGCAACGACGGTACATACATCACCGGACATGCTTACATCGCCAGCGGTGACGAATATATTTCAACTTACCGTTATAACATAAGCACCAAGACCTTCGACCTCTGGAACACTTACAACGACGAGCGCGACCGCGGCGGCAACGCCGTTACCAACGACGGTACCGTCTTTGCTGCTTCACCGGCTGTCAACCCCCTGCGTTACGACTATGTGCGCGTGGGCAACCTCTGGTTCGGTCTTGACGAGATAATGAGCGGCCGTTACGGTATCAACATCTACGACCGCATCGGTGTTGACTACACCGGCATCATCAACGACGTTTCTGACGACGGCCGTGTCATCGCAGGTATGGCCATGACCACTGGCGAAGGCTACATCGTGCGCCTGCCCGAGACATTTGCCGAGGCAGCATCGGCCATCGACCCGTTTGCCGCTTATCAGATAAGCCCCGCCGAAGGCTCACAGTTCGCACGCTTCCGCGAGGCCACCATCGCCTTCTCCAAGCCTACGTCACTCGCTTCGTCTACCGTGCAGGCACAGATTCTCGACGAGAGCGGCAACGTAGTGTCAGGCGGACAGCGCACCATCTCGGCCAATGCCGACGGCATCAGCTTCACCATCGGCGGACGTCCCGTTACTCTCGAGCCGGGCAAGAAGTACACTCTCTGCATACCGGCCGGAACATTCATGCTCACAGCCGACAACAGCTTCACCAACCAGGAAATAAGAATAGAGTATGAAGGACGTGAGAACACGCCCACACAGCCTCTCGAGATTTCACCTGATAACGGTGCCAATGTTTCTGAGCTGAGTACCGACAATCCCGTGGCCATAGCCTTCGACATGAACATAGCCGTGGCTACCGACGAAGACGGCAACCCCGCCGTGGGATATCTCTATGAGGCCGACGGAGAGACTCCTCTCTGCGAGCTTACGCTCTCTGCCACAGGACAGGCTCTCGGCATGGCTCCCGCACTTACACGCTATCTGCGCAGCGGCATCGACTACCGCGTTGTGCTTCCCGCCAACTCCGTAACCGACATCATGGGCGACTGCGGCAACGAGGAGCTTACCATAACTTATCACGGAGCTTACACTCCCGAACTCCCCACGGGCGAGAACCTCTTCTTCGACGACTTTGACGACCCGGCCGTATCCATGGGTACTTACCTGCTCTATGAAGGCGACCACAACACTCCGTCGTCAATTCCTGCCGAGTGGGAGTTTGACGCCGACAACAACCCCTGGAACTTCACTCTGCGTGAAAGCACTGCCGACGACGACTACTTCGCCGCATCTCACTCTATGTACAACCCCGCCGGAAAGTCTGACGACTGGATGTCTCTGCCGCAGCTTACGCTGGAGAACGCTGACTTCTACCTTACTTTCAAGGCTCAGTCTTATCTCTACTCGGCTACCGACATCCTCAAGGTAGTTGTACTCGAGGCTGAAGAAGGATACAACACCTTCACCACCGACCTCTACGACCGCTTCCAGACAGAAGGTAAGGTTGTGTTCGAGGAGCAGCTCTCGCCGGGCAAATCTCAGGACGGTGTATATGGCGACTGGACAGACTATGAGATTTCTCTCGCCGACTTTGCCGGCAAGAGCGTCTACATCGCATTTGTCAACCAGAACGAAAACCAGAGCGTTATCTTCCTTGACAGCGTGAGCGTGACTTACCGTGGCGACTTTGTTCTCACCAACAATACCGCAACTTCGGTTGTCAACGTGACTTCAACTCCTGTCAGCGCACAGCTCCACATCACCGGCGACAACACTTACAACGACCTCACGGCCACTCTTACCGATGCCGCTGACAACGTTGTGTCTACTTATACTGCTACCGGTCTCGGCCTGACCAACCAGAGCGAGGCTTACTCGTTCACCTTCCCCGAAGAGCTTCCGCTCACCGTGGGTGAAGAGAACAGCTACACTATATCTATCGATCTCGACGGCAACCAGCTCACACGCAGTGCCACCGTCAAAGACCTTGCTTTCGAGACAACCAAGCGCGTACTCGTAGAGGAAGCTACGGGTCAGGGCTGCGGTAACTGTCCGAGCGGTATCCTTGCCATCGAGAACATGCAGCGTCTCTTCGGCGACCAGGTTGTTCCCGTTGCTGTTCACAGCACACTGATGGGTGCCGACCCGTATGCCGATGACAACTATGTAGGCTGGCTCGGAGTAACGGCTCTGCCCACAGGCCGCGTCAACCGCATCGACTCTATCTATGCCGCCATCGTTTCGGGAATGGATCCCGTGACTTACGAGAATGTTTACTCGTTCAACGGTCCTACCCACAGCGAGACTTGGCTCGACATCGTACAGCGCGAGTTCACCAACAATCCTGTTGCAGATGCCGACGTGAACATCACAAAGGCCGACATGAACAGCTCTACGGGCGAGATAACCATCGAGGGTAACGTCAACTATGCCGTCAACCTCAACTCGCTCAACCAGCGTCTGGCCTTCGTCATCACCGAGAACGAACTCGTAGGTTCTCAGCACAACTACTATTACAGCCAGACCGATCCGTTCTTCGGCGAATGGGGTCAGGGCGGCATGTACGGCTCGGCTACCGTTACTTATGCTTACGACCACGTTTCGCGCAGCGTCATCGACAACGCATACGCAGGTGTGAGCGGTCTCATCCCCGTAAGCGTTACGGCAGGACAGCCCGTTGAGTTCTCTCTCACACGTGAGGCTTACCAGACTGTAAGCAACTGGAGCAACGCAGAGCTTGTGGCGATACTTATCGACTCTAACACAGGTCTCGTTGTCAATGTCAACAAGGTACGCTTCACCATCGACGGCGAGACAGGCATCGGCTCAGTTGATGCCGTAGCCGAGGGCGCAGACATTCAGGCCGTTAACGGTCAGATAGTAGTCAACGCCGAAGGCGATGTCAATGTTGCAGTGTTCGACGCAAGCGGAAGTCTTGTGGGCACAGCCGCAGGCACAGGCTCGGTTAACGTTGACGTTAACAGCGGCCGCGGTCTCTACATCGTCAAGGTTACTGCCGGCGGTGAGAGCGCAGTCAAGAAAGTATTTGTAAGATAAACCTGATTTTCCGATAATCCGTGTGCGGGGCGGAAGCCTCACGGCTGTCCGCCCCGCACCTTTTCTCTTGAAACACTTATTTATTACTAATTTTATTAACTAACTAAATCTTTATTAATTATGAAAAAGGTTCTACTTTTGTGTCTTACAGCGCTGATGTGCTGTGTGACAGGAGCGTGGGCCGTTACCGGTTCGGGCACCGAGAGTGATCCGTACGTAGTCGGTGAAGGCGAAACGTACTCTTTATTGGTTAAAGGTCCGGACGACCTTCTCGCTGTCCAGACTTATGCTACTTTTACAGCTCCCTCAGACGGATATGTTGTGCTTACGCAGAGTTTCACCGGCTCACGTGAAAGCGATGCATATCTTGCCAATAACAATTATTACATGATGTACTCAGTCAATGGCGGTGAGTTTTCACAGACCGGCGTTGAGTATGTCCAGGATTATGTAAATCCTGTTGTTACAAGATTCCCGGTAGTGGCCGGCACGACTTATACTGTTAGAAATAACACGTCACCGTCTGCTTGGTCTCAGGAAGACTATGAGGCTTACCAGAATGCCGTTTCTGTTACAGTAACTTTCGAGGCTCAGGCTGCCGACGCACTTGACGTCATCTCTGCCGAGCCTGCTGAAGGCTCTGCTTTGGCAGGCATCATGCAGGGTGAGAAGATCAAGGTCACACTGAACAAGAGCTATCCTGCTTTCCGCGCTTTCTGTGACAACGGTTACAATTCAGATAACGTTGCCCTTGTTCCCGTAGAGGGCGAGGAGAACACTTACGAGTTCGGTCCGACAGACTTGAGCGACCTCGGACGTGATAACAGCTGGGTGTTCTACGAGGGACAGACCTACACAATAACCATCGAGGGTTACAATGATCCTGACGATGCGTTCACAGGTCAGGTTGAGCCGGAGGAGATAACCACAATCTCTTACACCGGTACTACTCCCGCAACACAGTATTCAGACATCCGCGTAATCAACGTTACTCCCGATCCCAACAACACTACCGATCTGGAGAACATGCTCAGCGAAGACAACCACATCGTTACCGTTACATTCGACGGCATCGTTGATTCTGACGTTCAGGCACACATCAACCAGGGCTATGGTCAGACATTGGATGTTAACAGCATTGAAGTAAATACTGTTGACGGTCAGTCGGTAGTTACAATCGACGTACCTGTATCCTCAACCGATTATGAGATTATGCTTGCTGTCCGCGCTACCGAGAACGGCATGGATCTGAACGATGAGAATCCTGTTTACGAAGGCTCATTCAGCAGCGGCTGGTACACATTCGCTATGCCGTGTGCAGGCGGACGCAAGGCCGACATGACTCTTGGATACGAATCGCTTACTCCTGCTGACGGCGCATACGTACAGTCACTCAGCGAGCTGACATTCACCATGAACAACGGTACTGACAGCGACGGCTGGTACGGCACAACAAGCAAGGCCAATGCATACGTGCTGAACGCCGATAACGAAAAAGTTGCCGACGTACTGCTTTCTCTCGACGGCTCTAACGTAACCGCACAGATCTGCGAGCTTGGCTCAGTTGACTACGAGACCGGAACAGGCACTCCTGCTGAAATCACAGAGCCGGGTGTTTACAGAGTTCAGATTGACTCTCTCTCGATAGGCGACGGCAACTTCGACGTTAACTATCCGTGGCTGGCCGGCAACACAGGCGTAGGCAAGTGCAACCCGACATGGACATGGACAATCAACGTTGTTGACGAGATTGTTACCGTAAACGATGTTGACCCCGCTCCTTACAGCGTAACAGGCGAGTATGACGCCGAGATACCTGCAGAGGTACGCATCACCATGAGTTCTGCTAACTTCTCTGTAACTTCAGCAACTCTCAGATATGGCATGAACTCAATGGAGAATGCCGAGTACACCGTTGAAAGCGACTCAGTACTCGTTGTATCTCTCAGCGACGCTGCCCGTGCCGAAAGACGCGTTTCTCTGATGATTACGGCTGCTGCCGAAAACGGCGCTCCGATAGTTTACGGTGTTGAGAATCCTGAGGAAGAGGGTCAGATGATTCTCCTCACATTCCAGACCGACCGTGCCGTATTCGTTCCCGGCAACATAACTCCGGCTGAAGGTGAAGTAGAGAGCCTCTCTACAATCACTCTCGAATTTGACAGCGAGGTGGGCAACATCAACTACGACAACCTCGTGACCATCACCAACGCTGACGGCGAAGAGACTACATGCGCAATGGACTTCGACTGGGAGAACTACAACCTGGCTGTAATCAGCGTTACACCTGAGATAACCGAAGACGGTACTTATACTCTGGTTATACCTGAGCGCACGATATTCTCAATGGAGAGCAACTTCGGCTTCGTTGACGATTACAACAACCCCGAGGGTGACCTCTACAACCCCGAACTGGTTTACGTTTACACAATCGGTGAAGGCGGTACATCTATCACAGGCATCAAGGCTGACGCCAACGGCAATGTCAAGGTTTACACCATCGACGGCGTTTACGTAGGCGAAGGTGCTGCTGCCGAGACTATCAACAGTCTGCCCGCAGGTGTTTACATCATCAACGGCACAAAGGTAGCTATCAAATAATAGCAGACACATACCTGAAGTGTAAGTTGCATAATGACTTTAGTGGAGGCCGTGAACAGAACTTCACGGCCTCTTTTTTAAACGGATAATCTTAAAACTGTTACATTATGAAAAGAATCTTTTTCACATTCATCGCTGCTTTGATGGCTTTTGTCGGCGTGTCGGCACAGGTAAACTTCCAGGAAGTGGAGTTTACGGCAGACCAGCCGGCCTCGATCGAGCTGCAGCGCGACATCAATTACTTCACGTTCACCGCTCCCGAGACCGGTACGGTAGAGTTTCATGTAGGCTGGAGCAGCACGCTCGTTTACCAGACTGACGAGGCCGGCACCGAAGACACCAAGGTGATGCTGGCCAAAGACACCGACGCCGACGGTAATCTTTTCCGTCTCAACGTCGAGGGCGGCACTCGCTATTACATCAGCACGAGCATCGTTGTCGACCCCGTGACGATGACCATCGGTTATTCATCAGATGTTGACGCCATTAAGCTCAGCGCCAACTACAGCGACGGCGATGTGTTCTACATGACGGGCAGCAACCTCGAGGTCACCATCGACCGCCAGGCCGTCATCGCCCGCACGCTCGTTGCCGTTAACGGCGGTGAGTATGAGGACGTGCCCACATCGTGCATCAACGCAGTGTTCGTGACTCAGTATTATTACACAATCAACCTGCGCGACCTTGCCGACTATCTCATGGACGCCGGCCGCATAGCCGTGGGCGACATGTTCACCATCCGTCTTGAGGGCATAGCCGACGCCAACAACCCCGAGATGATTTACGGCGAGGACGGCACGTTCTCCGTAACTCTCGAGCTGGGCGAGATGCCGGCCACGCTTACGGGCATCACTCCCGCCGACGGCTCGACCATCTACACTTACTATCCCGAAGACGGTGACGAAGGCTTCATCGTGTTCTCTTTCTCAGAGCCGCTCAACGAAGACCCGACCGGCGTCAGCGTAATGATGTCGTGGGGCGATGCCGAGGCCGGCTCATACGAGGCCCACTATCCCGACTTCACCATCGAGGGCAACACCGTCACCGTTGACATCCGCGGCATACGCATACCCGAGGAAGTTGAGGGCGGACGCGGCTCGAGCGGCACAGCGGCCACAAAGGTTTCGTTCACGCTCAGCGGCCTGACCACAACCGACGGACGCGCCGTGCAGACCAACTATCCCACGGCCGGAACAAGTGCGGTGCTGGCTTTCTACACCGTGCAGAAAGAGGAGATCAGCTTCATCTACGACTTCATCCCGCAGAGCGGCAGCACTTCGCTCGAAGGTTATGACGAAATCATCATCTGGCTGAACAACCCCATCTCTTACGACGGCGTTACCATAACATGGCAGGACGCACGCGGCAACGAGCGCAGCCGCACGTACACACCGGAGCAGGTGCCCTTCGAGTGGGATGACTATGAGGAAGGCTATCTCGGCCACGTTTCGCTCGCCGGCATTTCTTACAACCGCAGTCCCGTGACCGTCACCGTTGACAACGCAGCCCTGATGAACGGCGACCCCGTTACCATCACTGGCCAGTTCAACACCGGCGGCACAGTGTCTGTCGACAATGCCGTGGTTGACGGCAATCCCAATGCCGTTGTCAAGGTTTACGGCATCGACGGAACGTTTGTCAAGGAAGGACCTGCCGCAACCGTGCTTGACGGTCTGCGCAAAGGCGTCTACATCACAGGCGGAAAGAAAGTGGTAGTGAAATAATACACCTTATTTTATATAAATACACCGTTTCAGGCGGGGGCGCGGCATCAGGGCCGCACCTCCGCTTTTTCGTTTTTGCCGCTCTCCCCGTCGTGCCTCTGCCATCAGTCTGACTGTCAGCACTTTACGCGAAGCTTACCTTTTGGTCTGCGAAAGGTAAGCTTTTGCCTTCCAAAAGACGGTCTTTTACATCCCGAAAGCTTACCTTTTACGGGTCATCCGCAAATGTGTTGGATAGAAAGAACTTTTACCGTAAAGACAAACATAAATTGAATACATCCAATGT
>CALNFG010000068.1 GCA_939792625.1 uncultured Prevotella sp. | reverse complement strand
TTGTCTTAACTCCCAGCCCGCGCAGCGGGCGATAACTCCTTTACTCCTTAACTCCTTTAAGAAAACTCCTTAACTCCTTTTTTTTAAACCACTCTGAAAAAACACCCTCGTTGCATTAAGCACCGCGAGCAGGGCCACGCCTACGTCAGCGAACACGGCGGCCCAGAGGTTTGCCATGCCGAACAGACCGAGACCCATCACCAGCAGCTTTACTCCTATGGCGAAGACGATGTTCTCGTGTACAATGCGGCGCGTGCGGCGGCCTATGCTTATGGCGGCGGCCACTTTTGCAGGGCTGTCGTTCTGTATTACCACGTCGGCCGTTTCTACGGCCATGTCCGAGCCAAGACCTCCCATGGCAATGCCCACGTTGCTCAGCGCCAGCACGGGGGCATCGTTGATTCCGTCGCCCACGAAGGCCACGTTGCGCCCGTCCTGCTTCAGTGCTTCGATACGTCTTACCTTGTCTTCAGGCAGAAGGTCGCCGTATCCCTTGTCCGCTTTCAGCGTGCCGGCCACCTTGTCAACGAGCGCCTGCTTGTCGCCCGACAGAATCTCGATATGCCCCACGCCGCTCTTCCGCAGCCGTGCAACGCCCTCTACGGCGTCATCTTTCAGCGTGTCGGCAAGCAGTATGTATCCCATGTACCGCCCGTCTTTGGCACAGGCCACGATTGTTTCGGGCACCGAGGCCAGCTCTTCCGGATAGGCTACGCCCTCGCGGTCGAGCAGCTTCAGCGTGCCGGCCAGCCAGCGCGAGCCCCCGGCCACGGCCGTAAGTCCGTAGCCGGGTATGTCTTTCAGGTCGGTTACGCTTACGCCGGTGCTTCCCGCGTATTCGGTTATGGCTTTGGCTATGGGATGATTGCTGCCGCTCTCCATGGCGGCCACCACGTCAAGCAGTCCTTCGTGTGCCGTGTCGTCGACTTTTATGACGTCAAACTTGCCGCGTGTCAGCGTGCCCGTCTTGTCGAACACCACGGTGTCGAGACGTGTCACGGCGTCGAGCCAATTACCGCCCTTGAAGAGTATGCCCTGCCTTGATGCCGCCCCGATGCCTCCGAAGTAGCTCAGGGGTATGCTGATTACCAGCGCGCAGGGGCACGATATCACAAGGAAGATAAGGGCGCGGTAAAACCATGTGCCGAAGTCGTAGGCGAACGACGCATCGGCCAGCGACCACAGCCACGGCACAAGCACCGTAAGCGCCGCCAGGACGATTACCGCCGGAGTGTAGACACGGGCGAACTTGCGGATGAACAGTTCTGCCGGAGCCTTGCGCCCGGAGGCCTCTTCCACCAGGGAGAGTATGCGGGCCACGGCGCTACGGTCGGCGGGACGCGTCACACGGAGGCGCACTGCGCTGTCGGCGGCTATCATCCCGGCCAGCACCTCGCCGCCGGTCTCTATCGTGCGGGGCACGCTCTCGCCCGTCAGGGCCGCCGTGTTGAATGACGCTGCCGGCGTTGTCAGCACGCCGTCGAGCGGCACGCGCTCGCCCGGGCGCACCTCGATGATGTCGCCTACGGCCACTTCGCCGGGGCTCTTGGTGACGGTGCCCGCGCCAACCACTACCGAGGCGTGGTCAGGGCGGAACTCCATCAGGCTCTTTATGTTGTCGCGGGCGCGGTCGACGGCCATGTCCTGCAGGGTCTCGCCTATGCAGTAGAACAGCATCACGGCCACGGCTTCGGGGTATTCGCCGATGGCAAAGGCACCGATTGACGCCACGCTCATCAGCATGAACTCGCTGAACACGTCTTTCTTCATGACACATTCCCACGCCTCTTTCATGACGCCGATACCCACGGGCAGGAATGCCGCGACGTACCAGACGAGTCTCACCGTGCCGCCGGCAAACCAGCCGACATCGGCACGAGACATCACGATGCCGGCAACGAGCATTGCGAACGACAGGGCCGGTTTGAGAAAACTCCTCTCTTCTTCCATATCTTTTATGCTTTATGTCTGTTTCACCATGCAAAGGTACGGCGAAACGGATGCAACCGGGTTGCAATGTGACACACGGCGGAAAAGAGACTCAAAAAGAAGCAAAAAACAACGGCCTTGCAAAAGGTAAGCTTTTGCAGGCCGAAAGGTAACCTTTGGCCGGCTCAAAGACGGTCTTTGGCAAGCCAAAAGGTAAGCTTTTGGAACGATTCCGGTAAAGTTCTGATTATCAGCACAATAAGAACATCAGGCTACCTCGGTGCGGTTACTGCGGCGGATGATGTGTATGTAGCGGTCGTACACCTCGTCGGCCACGTCGCTCCAGGGCCGTGCCAGCGTCTTGCGGGCATTGCTGCCGGCGGCTGAGAGCATGGCGGGACGGGCCAGCAGGAAGAGCAGGCGGTCGGCCAGGTGAAGCCGTTGATGCCCGCAGCCAGCACTCCGGCGGCCGTCGACCCTTCGGCAAGGAGAGCCGGAGTGCCCATGGCGGCAGCCTCGCGCACCACGAGCGGGGCGTTGTCGTAAAGCGAGGGGAACACAAAGAGGTCGGCGGCGGCATAGCAGCGCTTCAGCCGTTCGCGGTCGGTGACCATGCCCATGAAGGTAATGCGCGACTCCAGCCCCTTCGACACGGCCAGACGACGAAGCTCGTCGGCGGCATAGCCCGTGCCGACAAAGTACATGTGCCAGCTGCGGTCGCGCAGACGCGCAAGGGCGCGGATGATGAGATGGGGATTCTTCTCGTATATATGCTGCCCCACGAAGAGCAGTGCCGGCACCGACGGCGGCAGCCCCAGCATGGCCCGGCCCTCGGCACGCAGCGGCGAGATGTCGCCGGCGGTGGCAAAGTCGTTGCCGTTGTCGACTATCTCCACCCTGCCACGGTATCCGTATTCGCGCAAAGTCTCCTCCACGCCGGCCTGCGGCACCCATACTTCGTCGGCTCTGTCGTAAAAGTCTACGATGCCTTTCACGAGATAGTCCACCACGGCCTTGTTGGGAATTACGCGCTCGAAGTCGGCACGGTATTTTGAATGGAACGTGGCCACCACGGGCACTCCCTGCTGCCGGGCCAGCCTCATGGCGAGGCGCCCCGAAGAGAACGGACTGTGGGCATGGACCAGCGAGAAGTCAACCCGCCCTATGCGCGAACGGAAATCAAGGTCGACGGCGGGCAGCCCCATGCGGTAAGGGCGGCGCATGGGTATGGGCAACGAGAAGTAGTCGTAGACGGGGAAGTCTTCGTCATACACCGTTCCGGGCACCGACGGCGTGACCACACACACGTCGCCGCACTTGCGGTTAAGCCAGCGGGCGTAGTTGCGCACCGTGACCGACACACCGTCGATCACGGGCGGATAACAGTCGTTGAAAATTCCAATCATATCCTTTCAGTGTTTTTGAGACAGGCCGGGCGGCAACACACCTCCGGCAGCAATGCAAATAAACTGAAAGAAAATTAACAACGGGTTGCAAAGAAGTTAAAATGAGGTGATTTTTTTAGGAGTTAAGGAGTTTCTTTTAGGAGTTAAGGAGTAAAGGAGTTATCGCTCCCTGCGGTCGCTGGGAGTTAAGACATTACTCTTGCTCCTATGGAAGACAAACGGATATGGCTTACCGGTCAAATAAACCCGTAAGCAACTACTGAAACCGGCAGGGCATTTGTCTTAACTCCCAGCGACCACAGGGAGCGATAACTCCTTTACTCCTTAACTCCTTTAAAATAAAGTATTGTCTTAACTCCATAAACACTACTCGGAAATAAGCATCTCCTCCACCACTTCTCCGTCACACGGAGCAGGCTCGATGCCCAGCAAGCGGCACAGTGTGGGATAGATGCAGGTGTTGTCGAAGATTTCCGTCTTTACGTATCCGCGGCGGAAGTCGGGACCGGCGGCGCGGAAAGGCACGTAAAGTTCGGGCTGCGTGGGGTCGAAACCGTGGTTGCCCGGGATAACCCGGCCGTCCTCGGATACCGTCCAACCCTCGTCGGGCAACACAACTATGGGCGCCACGTTGGGGTTGGAGCCGTAACGCAGGTATGCCGGCACGTCCTCGCGCCGCCACACACGCAGATGCGGAACGCCGGAGAGGGCACGCAGGATGTCGTCGTCGTGACCCTTCTTAGGGAAGATGAGCGCGGGCAGGTCGGGCAGCACGCGCTCACACCAGTCAGCCTCCAGATACTCTGACAGGCGGATTATGCGCTCGGGCGAGGTGGAAGCCATGCCGTGGTCGGAGGTCACGATGAAGTTGATGTCGTCGCCGTGAGGCAGCGCGCGCAGGTCGGCGTAGAGCATGCCGAGCAGACGGTCGAGCGACTCGACGGCCGTCCTGGTCTGCTTCGAGGCCGGACCGAACGAATGGCCGCTGTGGTCAGGCTCGTTGAAGTATGCCATGACGAGCCGCGGGCGCTCGGCCTCGGGCAGCTTCATCAGGCGTTCTATCTCGGCCACGCGCTCGGGGAAGGTGAGCAGAGGGCGCTTCTAGTAGTCCTGCCAGTAGTCGGGATACTGCCCATTGATGGCCACGTCGGAGCCCGGCCAGTAAACCACGCCCACCCTGACGCCCTGACGCTTGGCGGTGAGCCATATCGGGTCGCCGCCGTAGAAGGAGCCGTCTTTGACCGTGGCGGTGTCGCCTATGCTGTAAGTGCGGCCCGACGCCACGTCGTAAAACCTGTTGGCGATGATGCCGTGATGGTCGGGCACGAGGCCCGTGGCCAGCGTGTAGTGGTTGGGGAACGTCTTGGAGGGGAACGACGGGCGCATCACCGCGCTGACACCCTCGCGCCCCAGCGAGTCGAGAAACGGCGTGTCGTACATCAGCGGATAGTCCCAGCGGAAGCCGTCGAGCGAGATTATCACCGTGTAATGGCGGCCGGCATACACACCGAGGGCAATGTACAAAATGAATAATGTGAACGTTAATTTCTTCATTTCATTTGATACTTCTTCATAAATATATTCTCTATCTAAAATTAAAAGGAGGAAATGAACCAAAATAAATCGTTTCACGTCCTCCTTTTTATTCAAATAATATTTCTATCAGTATATCAGTTGAAATAGTACTTCACGCCAATCTGCATTTTCCAGCACTGGTCGTAGTTGCGGTTGAATGTCCAGCTCTGCAGCGGAGTGCCGTCACTGTTCTTGTACAAAGTAAAGTAAGGCACGCCGTCAATCAAGCCGGTATTTCTGTCAATGCTCAGTATGCGGCCGTTGTTACAGTTGCTCATGTTCTTTTCCACACCCCATTTTGAGTTGAACAGGTTGCCCACGTTCATGATATCCAATATGAGCTGCAGCTTATTCTGAGTCTTGCCGATCTTCAGGTTGAAGTCATGAGTCCAACGGAAGTCAAAACGATGAACAAAAGGAGCATGTGCCGAATAAGCCTCCGCATATTCGCCCTTATGCTTGCTGAGGTAGCTGTCCTGATTTACAAAGTCCCAGAAGGCTTGTCGGTCACTCTCGTTGACGAAGTGAATCTCGCTGTCATCCTTCGGTATGTACATCAGGTCGTTAGATATACCGTCACCGTTGAGGTCGCCGTTGTAAGCATAGGTATATCCCTCGGGTCTGTAGCCGGTGTAGAACAGAGTGAAATGGTCGTTGTGGTAAGTATAGCTTGCCGAAGCGATTACACGGTCAGGGATTACATACTGAGAGTTCTGTACGCGCACCTCGTTGCCGCCGTTGATTGTATATGCATTAGACCATGTTGAGTAAGGGTCGTTACCGGGCATGCCCGACACCTCTTTCATCACCGTGTGAGTATAAGCCGCCATAAGGTAAAGGTCTTTTATCGGGTTGGCATTTAACGTAAAGTTAAGCGTCCATCCGTATCCTTTAGATGTATTTGTAAGGACACTTGCTCCCTGAGATATTCCGTAATACGTGTAGTCGCCGGTATAGTTGTAGCGGTTGTCAACGCCTTTCAGTCTGTCCCAAGAGTCGTCCGGAAGCTTTCTGTCATAGTTCCATACTCTCACGTCATTGATTTTCTTTGTATAAGTGAACTCGCCGGTCAATGTCAACGGGAACGATACGGGGAACTGATAGTCGAGAGCGATTGAAGATTTCCATACCTGAGGCATTTTAAAGTCAGGATCTACACCGGCTATCTTGCTGGGCAGTGTTCCCTCATCGGGAGTAATCGTTGCAGGAGCGCCGAGTATCTGTCTTATCTCTTCAACTGAAGTAGGAAGCTTTCCGTTAGGACCTACCGCAAACTTGTCAAGCGTTGACTGAATCTGAGCATAGTTGTATCCTTCAGAGTTTGCTGTTCTTACCACGTTGCCGTTATATGCCGTCGATACACTCACCTGATTCTGAATCATACCTGAGTTTGTCGGCATGTTGGTGAAGAACACCAAAGGCAGGCGTCCTGCAAAGAGACCGGTACCTCCACGCACTTTAAGACTCTTGTCGCCGAACACGTCCCACGTGAAACCTACACGCGGAGAATACTGCACTTTGCTGTCGGGCCAGGCTCCGGTATCGATGCGCTTGCCGTCAAAGTCAAGATTATAAATGGCGTTATTACGCATCAGGTCATCGCTGTTGAAAGAAAGCAGGTCGAAACGGATACCGTATGTCAGCTTGAAGTTCGGCATAATGTTCCACTCATCCTGAAGATATAAGCCGTACTGATTGAACTTCACCTCCGCGTTAGGGTTGGTCTCACCGTTATATCCGTAGGTAAGGCAGACCGCTTCAGGAGCCGCGCCATTAAGGAAGTCGTCAAGATTGCGGAAACGATAATAGCCCGTGCCGTTACGCATGTAAGAGTTGTTGGCCATCTGATGCTCATACCTGAAACCGGCCATCAGCTTATGGTCACCGAGATAGTAAGTGAAATTGTCGTTGACGGTAGCTATCTTGTTCTGCACACGGTTGTTGTACGTGAACAATTCGTAACCAAGACTCATGTACGGAGTAAGATCCTGAGTTATGCTTCCGTCATCATTCACGCTGTAATCGTTCATGATGTCGATGAAGGGGAAGGGTGAAGAGTCAGAGCCGCGCTTCTCGTCGATGTTGGTGTAGGTGAAGAGCAGCTGGTTAGAAATGTTGTTTCCGAAGCGGCTGTTCAGGTCGGCCGAGATTGTGCTTACCGAGTTGTTCTGAGAGTACATCGAGTTGGAGAATGCCATTGAATACTGCGAGAATCTGTTGTAGCTGAGGCGCTGGCGTGCGTCGGTCGAGCTGCCGTTGGTCGAGTTCCATGCAGTGTTCTTTGTGTAATTGTAGCGCAGGGCCAGATGATGATTGTTATTGATGTTCCAGTCGATACGTCCGAGCAGTTTGAGGTTATCCTCGTCGGCGGGGAAATCCGTGAACGAGCCTGTGTCATACCCGTATCTGCTCATCATGAAGTCGCGGACGCGCTGCATGTCGGCAACGGTTGTGCGCGAGATGTAGTTGTCGGGGTCGCCCACACCGTCTTCCGAAGCACGCCAGCGGTTGGCTATTGTCGGAATCTTAGAGTATTCGGCGTTGGCGAAGAAGAAGAGCTTGTCCTTCACGATGGGGCCTCCGAGAGTGAAGCCGTAGGTTGTGTTGCGGTCGGTTCCGCGCTCGCCGAGGTCTTGGTTGGCAACTCGGTTACCGTGCATGTTCTCGTTGTTGTGATAAACGTATGCCGTACCCTTGAACGTGTTGGTACCCGACTTAGTTACGGCGTTGATACCTCCGCCGATGAAGTTTGTCTGGCGCACGTCGTAAGGAGCGACAACAACCTGCACTTCGTCAAGAGCTTCCATCGAGATAGGGCTTCCGCCGCCGGGCAGACCGTCGTTCAGACCGAAGTTGTTGTTGAGGTTTGCTCCGTCGAGGGTGAAGTTTGAGGAGCGTCCGTCACCGCCGGCAAAGCTCATGCCGTTGGCATAAGGCGAGATGCGCGCTATGTCCTCGATGCTGCGGTTGATGGTTGGCAGCGCCATGATCTGCGCGTTTGAGATATTTGTTGTGGCACCTGTCTTTTCGGCGGCGAACTTCGAGCCGTTGCCTATCACGACGACTTCGCCAAGTTCGTTGACGTCTTCAGACATGGTGGCGTTGAGGTTATAGGTCTCACCGAGCTGCAGGTTGATGCCCTCGTAGGTCTTTTCGGCGTAACCGATGTATGTCACCTGCACTTTGTACGGGCCTCCCACGCGCATACCCTGTATGGTCCAACGTCCGTCGATGTTGGTAACGGCGTTGTAGGTGGTACCCGAAGGCATGTGCGTAGCCCTGATTGTTGCTCCGATTACGTCCTCGCCGTTGGTGTCTGACACCTGTCCCGACATTGACGAGGTGGTAATCTGTGCGTTCACTGCCGCCGCCATTACAAACATAATGGCAGCCAAGAATAGTCGCAATTGTTTTACCATAACGTTTAAAAATTTTGTTTAATATCTTGAAAACGTCGGCAAATGTAATAATATTTTTGTGAACAGATGTTACAAATACTTTAAAATTGATGTAAAAAGATGAGAAAGCAGGAAGGTGAGAAAGCAAAGTCTGACTCACTTTCTCACCTTCCTGCTTTCCCGCCTTCAAAAATCATTCACCCAGCAGGGATGTTATCTCGGCGTCGAGGTCTTTTATCTGGATGTCGCGCTTCTTAAGAACATTGTCGCGCCCGATGAGGAAGAACGTCGGTATAGACTGCACGTTGTACATCATGAGATAGTCCGACTGCAGTCCCTCGCCGTCGCGCACGCTTATCCACGGCAGAGCGGCCGTCTGTGTTTTCCAGAAATGTTCGTCGGGGTCGAGCGACACCTGATAGATTTCCAGTCCGCGCGCGTGATACTTATTGTATAAGTCGCGCAGCTGCATGATGCGCTTCGTCGAGCCTTCGGCACCGAATACGTGGAAGTCGAGCATAACCACCTTGCCTTTCAGGTCGGTCAGGCGGCGCGTCTGCCCCTTGTTGTCAAGCAGGGAGATGTCGATGATGTCAGCCTCATGCACCTTGCTTGCGTCAATCGCCTGTGCAGCCATCTGGTTGCGGACGATGCGCACGTCGCGCATGCCCTGTATGGCTATGTTGTGCAGATTCCGGCCGCGGAGCGAGCCGGGGTGGTAAGTGTCCCAGCTGGTGGCCACTGCCGCAAAAGCCTTGATGTCGTCCTCACTGGTGCGGGGATTGAAGATGAGGCGGTTGCCAAGCGTCTGGAACAGAGCGAAGTATGACGACGGGCGCATGGGCGCCTTGTAGATGTAGTTCAGCTTGACGTCATGCTTGTAAGCCTCGACGAGACGTTCCACGCTGTCGCGGGTGGCATCGAAGCCGAGAGTGGCGTTGCGCTGCACGTCCAAGACGCGCTGCTGCAGGTCTATCTGCCTGAGGGCCAGCTCCTTGATGGTGGCACACTCGGGCGAGCCTTCCACCGTGTAGCCCGTGGCCATGGTGGGATAAGAGGCGTTGACGGTGACGGTCTCGGTGGAGTCGATACTGATGTTGATTATCTGTCCGGCTATGCGCAGGCGGTAAAACTCGGGCGCTTCGGGCGCCTTGTCGCTGAAGCTGAACGCTCCGTCGTCGCCGAGGCGCACGGAGTCGACGGTCACCGGACCGTCGAGACTCATGTTCTCGAAATACAGCACGGAGTCTTTGGCGTCGGCTATCGTACCGTCAACGCGGAACTTACGGTTGTCGCACGAGCCCATGACGATGATGATGAAAGCCGCGGCGACACAGGCCGACAGCTTGGATAACAGCAGATGTTTCATGTATGTAATCTATTCTTTGGTTTAATAAGACAGTATTCCACGTCTCTTCGGAGCCTGAACACGGCGCCGGCGGTCATGCCACGGCCCGTGCCAGCTGCCATCCTGCGGCCACGGCCAGCAGCCCCAGCACCACACCGGCTCCCACATAGACAGCCGCCCCAAGAACTTCGCCGGAGCGTGCCGTGCAGAAAGCCTCGTTCACGAACGTGCTGAACGTGGTGAAGCCGCCGCAGAAACCCGTGGTGAGCAGCAGTCTGAAGCCGGCTCCGACATCGGTATGCCCCGATGCCGACAGGCCTCCAATGAGGCCGATCACAAAACTTCCCACGACATTGACCGCCAGCGTGCCCAGCGGTACGGCGGCCACGGCAGTGCCATGCAGAGCCAACGACACGAGATAGCGGGCCACACTGCCCGCCGCCCCGCCTGCCGCAACAAGCAAAATGTTCTTCAACATAGATGCAAAGTTAATGCAAGTCGAGAGAAATGCAAAATAAATGGAAGTAAAACGAACATTTATTTTCACTTCAGAGACGCAGCAGTGCAACGACAGCAAAAAACGCATTTGTAAACAGCTGATAATCAGAGGCCTTGCAAAAGGTAAGCTTTTGCAAGGCAAAAGACCGTCTTTCAGGCGGTAAAAGGTAAGCTTTTACCGACCAAAAGATAAGCTCCCGCAAAACAGGACAGAATCACTCTCAGCAGGAACGGTAAAAGTTTACAAAGCGCAAAATACGTATAAAAACATTAAAAAACGGAAAATTCATACATTATATAAGGTGTGCGTGAAAGTTTTGCTTACTTTTGCGGCCTGAAAGAAAACGTAGACAACACAATGCAAAAGAATCTGGTTATAGTCGAAAGCCCGGCAAAGGCCAAGACGATAGAGAAATTCCTGGGCAAAGACTACAAGGTGATGTCCAGCTACGGCCACATACGCGACCTGAAGAAAAAGGAACTCAGCATAGACACCGACACTTTCAGGCCCGACTACGAGATACCCGAAGAGAAAAAGAAACTCGTCACCGAACTGAAGAACAACGCCAACAACTCCGAGAAAGTATGGCTCGCATCCGATGAAGACCGTGAGGGAGAAGCCATATCA
>CALNFG010000067.1 GCA_939792625.1 uncultured Prevotella sp. | reverse complement strand
GAATTGGAGCCTACGAGCTTTGACAGACGGTCGATAGAAAATTCGTTTTGGGATATTTCCCCGACATCATTCATCACACGGCTGATCTTTTCAAGCAGACTCTGCCTCATGTCTTCATCCATGACGGAACTGCGCTGTTCGCGCGCAACAGGACGCAAGACATCTTTTTTACTCAATCTCTCTATTTCCTGCTCACACTCGGCAATGCGCTGTTCGTATGTTGTACGCAACCTGTTCTCATTCTCGCTGAGGCGCATCATCTCTACATTACGACGATAAAGGTCGTGATTGCGGCGATTAAGACGACGGTTTTTCTTATATATAAGCAGGGCAAGGAGGCATATCACAACAGAAGAGACCCCCATAACGGTCATGGCAACCATTGCCGTATATCGTCTGTTTTCACTCTGTTGCAGCTTGGCATCTACCTTTTGTATCTCGTATGATGTGTCCAAATCGCGTATGCGGCTGTACTGCTGATGACTGAAAATAGAATCACGCAAAGCCAGCTGACGCTCTCCCCAGACCAAAGCGGAATCGGCACGATGGGTTTTCCTGCACAAAGCCACTATCTGCCTGCAGGCTTGCTCTTGTATGTCTATGGCCACTCCACGTGCCAGCCGCTCCACCTCAAGAGCTTCGGCAAGAGACTCTTCCAAATGTCCGTTGTTTTTATAAACAACAACTATAAGCAGACGGGTAAGCAACTTGAAACGCTCCGGAGTTAACTTGGAGTCTACCATTCCGACCGACTTACGAAGCTGTCTGACGGCTTCGCCATCATCTCCGCGAATCAAAGACTCTGCCGCGGCACCCATGGCACGCGAATATGCAAGCATCGGCATACGGGGAACGCTGAGTTGTCTGAACGCGACGGCTTCTTTTGCAATTGAGTCTGTGCAATTATCCTGTATCGCAGTACTTACCAGATTGGTAAAAACGGTAAGCAGATTGGTCCAGTCTTTAGTTTCTATCGCCGCATAAAAGGATTTTCTGTAATATCCCATCGCGGTACGGTTGTCATCATAAAAGGTGTATATGTTACCGATATTGAGATAGATACAAGGCTCTATGTCCTTACATCCGTATTCTTCAGAAATGCTCAACGCTTTAAGCAGGCTGCTGTATGCCAACGAATAATTATTATAGCTGAACATATACAGATATCCCGCGTTATTCAATGCACCCGCACACAGTTCGGCATCTTCTTTGCCCGAATCAGAACGGTATTTACTGACAGCCATCGTATAATAAACAAGCGCGCTATCAACACGGCCGTCAGACAAACAAGTGTCTCCACGGTATTTCAGTTCACGGAGCGAAGCTCCCTTCCAATCTTCAAACAAACGGTCATAATCCGTCTTTCCCGAGGCATAAAACAGCATCGCAGAAAGAATTATTACAACTAATATGATGAATTTCTTCATTAACTCAATACCTTTTCCGCAAAAGAACAGACTTTAAACGTTAAGAATCTCATTGAGCGGACGCATGACAAAATCGCGCTCGTGCATAAGCGGATGAGGAATATGCAAGTCGGGGGTATCTATATGCAAATCATCATACATAAGGATGTCTATGTCTATCACACGGTCATGGTATTGCCCTCCGACAGACTTCTCAATGCGCCCCATTCTTCTCTCTATTGTCTGCGTAGCCACAAGCACTTCGCGCGGTGTAAGCCGTGTCTCCACACATACGGCAGCATTGACAAACATATTGTCCGACGAAAAGCCCCACGGCTCGGTATCATACAGAGATGACATGCGGACAACAGTACCTACACTGTCGGCAATCAGCTCTACGGCACGGTATATGTTGCTGCGGCGATCACCCAAATTAGAGCCTAATCCAAGATAAACGACGGACATTGATTTTTTAAGGTTATAAGGTTGTGAGGTTGTATGGTTGTACGGTTGTACGGTTATACGGTTGTACGGTTATACGGTTATACGGTTATGAGGTTGTATGGTTGTGGGGGTATGTGGGTATCGGATTTTTAATATTGTGAGGTTATCGGATATTGCGGTCATCTGCAACCGTAAAACCGAATAACCTTACAACCGTATAACCTTACCACCTAACAACCCCATAACCTTACCACCATATAACCTTACCACCTCACTACCTTACAACCATACACAATCTCAATCGTTTACTATGAGCATCGCATCGCCGTAACAACCGAACTTGTAACCGTTCTTCACGGCCATATCGTAAGCCTGCATTACAAGCTCGTAGCCGCCGAACGCAGCAGTAGACATGAGCAGTGGCGACAGAGGATGATAGAAATTGGCTATCATAGAGTCGGCCACGCCGCACTCGTATGGCGGGAAGATAAACTTATTGGTCCAGCCCTCATATTCTTTCAACAGCTTGTCCGTACCAACGGCTGTCTCCGTGGCCTTGATAACGCTCGTACCTACGGCACACACATGATGGCCTGCAAGCTTGGAGTTGTTGACCGTCTTGCAAGCCTCGGCATCGATAAACATCTGCTCTGAATCCATCTTGTGCTTGGTAAGGTCTTCAACCTCAATCTCGTGGAAATTACCCAAAGCACAGTGCAAGGTGATAAAAGCAAACTCAATACCTTTAATCTCCATACGCTTCATCAGTTCGCGACTGAAATGAAGCCCGGAGGCGGGAGCTGTGACGGCACCCTCGTTTTTGGCATATATGCACTGAAAATCGTCAAGGTCTTCAGGCGTGGCCGGACGACGGTCAACTATATAGTGAGGCAGCGGAGCTTCGCCGAGAGCATAAAGGTCGCGCTTGAATTCATCGTGCGGACAATCATACAGAAAGCGCAATGTGCGGCCGCGGCTCGTGGTATTGTCGATTACCTCGGCCACCATCGTGCCGCTGTCGTCGAAAAACAGTTTGTTACCTATACGTATCTTGCGTGCAGGCTCGACAAGGACGTCCCACAGACGCATCTCTTCATTCAGTTCGCGCAACAGGAACACCTCTATCTTGGCATCGGTCTTCTCCTTCGTACCGTAAAGGCGTGCGGGGAACACTTTCGTATCATTAAAAATAAAGGCATCACCCTCATCGAAATAATCGAGAATGTTTCTGAAATCAAGATATTCAGGATTACCTTTTTCGTCTTTCAAGGGCTCTCCTTTATCGTCAGTCTTGTACATGTCGATTCTCTGTGATACACGGTGAACAACCATCAACCGGCACTCGTCACGGTGATAAGGCGGATTGAGGGCTATAAGTTCCTCAGGCAGTCTAAACTTAAATTGTGACAGTTTCATATATTATTTTCCTCCATTATTGTATCTTCAATAGCCTGTTGATCAAGCCACGCAGGAAAGTCGTCAAGCGTTACGCAGTCTTCAATCCTGACGTCGCCTACCCTGGTACGGCACAACGCCGTAAGATAAGCTCCGCTGCCGAGAGCCTTGCCGATGTCGCGGGCAAGAGCGCGGATGTATGTCCCCTTGCCGCACACCACACGTATGCTCATCTGCATCAGCTCCGGATCAAACGAAATCAGTTCAATCTCGTCTATGCGTAGCGTCTTGGGTTTAAGCTCTACGTCACGTCCTTTACGCATAAGGTCGTAAGCACGGTCGCCGTTCACCTTACAGGCTGAATAAGCCGGCGGCACCTGCTGTATATCTCCGATAAATTCTTTCAGAGTATCTTCTATCAGCCCGCGGGTAATGTGCCCGGTGGGGTATGTGGCATCTACCGGATGTTCCATGTCGTAACTGGCTGTGGTGGCGCCGAGCTGCAGCGTGGCAGTGTACTCCTTAGTGTGCAGCTGCAGTTCTTCTATGCGCTTGGTGGCTCGTCCCGTGCAGAGCAGCAATACTCCCGTGGCAAGCGGATCAAGCGTACCTGCATGGCCGGTCTTCATGCGCTTTACTCCGAGCTTCTGCGATATGAGGTAACGCACACGTGCCAATGCCCCGAAACTGGACATGCGGTAAGGCTTGTTAAGGCGTATGATTTCTCCTTCGTGAAAATTCATCGTACGTCAGTCTACCATTTTCATTTCAACACCGCACAAAGTGCAGATGATTATTATCAGTCCGACAATTATGCGATACCAGCCGAACGCAGCAAAACCATATTTTGAAACGTAGTTTATAAAGAACTTTATCGCAAGTATGGCTACGATGAATGCCACGACCGAGCCGATGATGAGAGTCTCGAGATTGTTACCCTGCATGAGCAGCGAGCCGCTACCGTGACTTATCATCTTGTACATTTCAAGGCATGTGGCACCGAGCATGGTCGGCACGGCGAGAAAGAACGAGAACTCAGCAGCAGTCTTGCGTGTGAGCTTCTGCGACATACCGCCAACTATGGTCGACATCGAACGTGACACACCCGGTATCATGGAAATGCACTGAATAAGACCGATGATGATGGCGCGGCGGAAAGTAAGAGGCGTGTCTTCAGAGCCTTTGTTGAATATCCGGTCACAGAAGAGCATGAATACACCGCCGATGATGAGCATCCATGCCACAAGCTGGACATTGCCGAGATTTGACTCGATGAAATCATTGAACGCCAGACCGAGAACTACAGCCGGCAGCACACCCACAACAAGACGTGCGTAAAAGTTGAACATTGAGCGCCAGTAAGATTCGCCTTTGCTCTCGGCATTGGGATAGAAAAAGCGTTTCCAGTAAAGGCAAATCACAGACAGGATTGCACCAAACTGTATAATGACCGTAAAAGCCTTGACAAAAGGCGTACTCTCGACACCAAGCAGGCTTTGCGCGATTATCATGTGTCCTGTAGAAGACACGGGCAAAAATTCTGTAAGGCCTTCAACGATGGCGATGATGACCGTTTCAAGTAAATCCATAAATTTTGTCTTTTATTGGTTTTGGTTATAGTTTATCGTGTTGTCGCTCACTTTTTGCCTGCACAAAGACTACATTACGCCCCGGAAAAAGTCAGAGATAACCCTACCGGGGCATGGCTAAGCCGTGCCGCAGGCGCGTAATTACAAATAAAAAACTTATTTCTCTACGTTGCTTTCTGTCATGACATCGTTATCTGCAGCTACGTCTTTCGGTTTACGTATGATGGCATAGACCATTGAGACAAAACCGATGAAACATACTGCCGGAGCCACCTTTATACGCATTGCGCTGTAAATGGCCGGATTAAAAGAATGGTCGTCTGTGCCGCCACCACTCATCATGATAAAACCGATGATAACGATAATCATCCCCACCGCCAGGAGGATAAAGTTGATACGGTCGAAAGCAAAATTTTTCCTGTCCATTGTCTTAAATAAATTGATTATTCGGCAAGAAACCGGCCAAATTATTAATATTTACCACCGGGGCAAAACCTGCCACTTGCCTGAATATCTGATTGTTATGATGTTTTTATTATTCTCGTTATTTACACAGGCTGAGAGTTATATCTTATACAAGTCGCCGGCCTTCATGCGCAAAAAGCGATTTACGGAGAAGTAAGCACACAGCAACGTGATGAGCAGTCCGAAAAGGAGTACCGCACCGCCTGTGACAGCCATTACTTCCCACGTTATGACAGTCAGCACTCCCGGCTCATAGGTGTATAAGGCATAAACACCGGCCGCAAGCACGGCATCGGCTATGACTGCGGCAAGCAGACCTATGCCAACGGCATTGCCGAGAAACGGACGACGGATAAAACTCCATGACGCCCCGACAAGCTTCATTGTGTGTATGGTGAAACGACGGGCATACATGCCCAGCTTGACTGTGTTGTTGATAAGCGAAAACGAAACACACGTAAGCAGCACGGCAAGTACCAACAACACTATATTGATTTTGTTAAGATTACGGTTGACACTATCCATAAGGTCTTGTGGATACGTTATGTCGGTTATGCGCTTGTCGCTCTTGAGATTTGTCGAAATCCATTTAAGCGAATCCGTATTGGCATACTGTGCCCTGAGCTGAAGCTCGATGGACGCCACAAAAGGATTCATGCCGAGAAACTCGCTCGGGTCAGTGCCCATGGCTTCTGTCTGCTCTTTCAGAGCCTGCTCCTTGCTGATATATGTTATGTGGCTGATGTACGGACGCTTGTGCAGGTCGGCACACAACTGACGTGCTTCAGAGTCTGTGATATCTTCGCCGAGCATCATGGTCACAGTGAGGTTTTCTTTCACGTATGCCGACAAGTTACGGGCCGACAATACAGAAAACACGACCATACCTAATAAAATCAGCACCAACGCGGTGCTTATACATAAAGTTATGCCCTGCAGTCCGTGACGGACGCGGGTATTCGTTCGTTTCTTACCCATTAGTCTGAGGCTGTAATACACCTAATTTGTTGCAAAGTAACAAAAAAATATCTTCACGACCAACAGTTTAACTACTATTAACTGATGTTTGTCCGTGACAGTACAAGGTTTCGGTCTTTTTTAGTACATTTGCAAAATAATAATAACATAAAAACCGCAACAATGAGTACCATTATCTACCCGTCGCCGATATTCGGCCCCGTTCACAGCCGCCGCTTAGGTATATCTTTGGGAATCAACCTGATGCCGGCAGACGGCAAGATTTGCACGTTTGACTGCATATATTGCGAATGTGGATTCAACGCAGACCACCGCCCTAAACAGAAAAGACCCACACGCGAAGAAGTTGCACTGGCCCTGGAACATAAACTTGAAGAGATGGATGCCGGTAACCAACGCCCCGATGTTCTTACGTTTGCAGGCAACGGTGAACCTACCGCCCATCCGCAGTTTGCAGAGATAATAGATGACACCATACGTTTGCGAGACAGGCTATGCCCGCAGGCAAAAGTGTCGGTGCTGAGCAACGCGACGATGGCCATGCGCCCCAATGTACACAAAGCTTTGGAGCGCGTGGACAACAACATTCTCAAATTAGACACAGTAAACAGCCTGTACATCAATAAAGTAAACCGACCGACCTCCCCCACTTACGACGTAAAAGAAATTATCGAGACAATACGGTCATTTAACGGACAGGCCGTTGTCCAGACGATGTTCATGCGCGGCACAATAAACGGCGAAGACGTTGACAACACAGGAGAAGAATATGTGGCCCCGTGGCTGGAAGCAATTAAATACATAGCTCCCAGAGAAGTCATGATATACACAATTGACCGCGAGACCCCGGATCACGACTTAGCGAAAGCATCACACGAAACGCTTGACGCCATACGCGACCGCGTAATAGCGGCAGGCATACCATGTACCGCATCATATTAACCGCCTGATACAGGTAACGGCAACAAATAATGTCATAAATACTAAGATTATCAGCATTTTGAGAGTCTGTCTCGATTTTAATACGTATTTTTGCAACGAATATCAACATATCCGACAACAAAATGAACAAAAAACATCTATTGGCCGCCATTGTAGCATTTGCCTTTACCGTTCCGGCGGCTGCACAGACTGAAAGCCCAACTCAAAAGAGCAAAACCATAAAGCCGTTTAACAATCTTGAGTTGACCATAAATGCCGGTACAACGGGTATAGGTTTTGATCTCGCCACTTATGTACACAAAATTGTCAGGCTCAGGACCGGATTTGACTTCATGCCGAGATGGGACTACACCATGCACTTTGCCATTGCCGCAGGACGCTATGACGAAAACGGCAACTGGATAGCATCAGACTTCAACCAGATGGCAGACAAGCTGGAACAGATAACCGGCTATGAAGCCGACGACAATGTGGCAATGACAGGCGAGCCAACGTTCGACAACTTTAAGTTCATGGCCGACATATTCCCCTTCCGCAATAAACACTGGCACGTCACGGCCGGATTCTACTGGGGCAGGGCAAATGTGGCTAAGGCTTACAACAAAACCGAAGAAATGCCGTCACTGCTTGCAGTAAGCATGTACAACCATATTTACGACAAAGTATTGGCCGGAGAGCCTATATACGGTGACAACATATATCTTGACCCCGACCTTGAAGACATGATGCTTGAATTCGGACGCATGGGCATCAATGTGGGCACAATGAAATCCACGGGACAGGCATATATGATGGAGCCTGACGAGAACAGCATGGTAAAGGCCAATATCAAAGTCAACAACTTCAGGCCGTATTTAGGCTTCGGCTATTCGGGAAGACTTATCAAGAATGACGACAGATACCACATTGGTTTTGAGTGCGGAGCCATGTTCTGGGGAGGCACGCCTGCCATTATCACCCACGACGGTACAAACCTATCAACAGATGTAAGAGACATATATTACAGCGTTGGCGATTACGTGGACATTATAAAAGTATTCAAAGTGTATCCGGTACTCAACCTCAGGCTTACACGAAAATTGTTTTAAGAAAGAGTAAAGTAAGAATTTAAAGAAAGAATTTAGAGAAGTTAAAGAAGTTAGAGAAGTTAAAGCCAAATGCCTTGTTGATTTCAGTCAGTTTTTAGAGGTCTGTTTATTGACCAATACTGACATCCTACAAGACATTTGGCTTTAACTTCTCTAACTTCTTTAACTTCTCTAAATTCTTTCTTTAAAATCTTTATCTTACAACCACTTTCTTACCTCCAACGATATATACGCCGGCAGGCAGACCGTCAGGCAGAGTATTGCCGTCTGCTACCTTGACACCTGTAAGAGTGTACACGCCACTCTTTGCGGCACTTACAGGCTCGGCAACAGTAATATCGTTAATGCCGGCCGTAAACTCATCCTCACTGACAAATCTAAGCTCAGAGGCAGTGCCTTCGGGTACAGAGAGATATACTGCGTTGGCCGGGACAAAGTCTACTTCGGGCTTTGCCACCATACCCAACTTACCTTCAGACGTAAGACCGAGTAATCTCATAGTTGCCGGATCATTTGCTACTTGGTTTACATGTCCATACGGAAGAGGCGTATTAAAATAAACACCAGTAAGTGAGTTATCAGACGGTGCCTGAACTTCATCCGTAAGCAGATTAAGCCTGTTATTGGTAGGCTGGTCTGAAGAACATTCTATTATAAGCGGCATGCTTGCAGGCACTACCTCACCTGTGTACTCTTTCAGCACAGCCATACCGTTACCGAACTGTGATACGTAGTAAGCCTTCATGCCCTCTGAAGCAAACGAGAACGGAAAGGCTGCATAAAACGGCTGATAATACAGACCGTCTGCATTATATGAAGGTCTTACGCCGAAATAGTTTTCACCCTGAGTTTCCACAGGCAGTATATACCAGTCACGGCCGTTGCTGTCGTTAGTCCCGACATAACCCTCATCACCATCCCATACCTCATCATTTATATAAGATGTCATGCCGCTTGAAGTAGCATAAGCCCAATAAGCATTATCATTGGTACGGCTGCGGCGTATGCGCAGATAATAGCCTACAAGGTCATAAGTAGACACACCTTGTGCATGAAGATCATAGCCCTCACCATGTCTCTCAACATAAATTATAGAGCCGGGATTTGAAACAATGTTCTCATCAAATCCTCTGTAAGTATGCACCGCACCCAGGTCGGCAGTGGTAGACATGATGTCGACGCTGCCACGATTGTCTATAACAACAATGTAGCGGTCAGTCACGGCACTCTGGAAACGGTAATAACCGTTGGCAAAATCCTGGGCCGAAGCAGCCCCCGTTGCGGCAAGCAACGCCAATGAAAGAATAACTTTTTTTCTCATTTCAATTTTTTAGTTTAGTATTATCCTCAATTTATAAAAACCATATTAACATGAAAAATTGCATCTACAAGTGAAAAATTAAACTGATAGAAAAACAATCTTACCTTAATATACATAAATAAAGAGCAACAGCCGTGAACGCATTACTTATCGTCCGGCCGCTCTCTCATAAACCGGAAAACTCTGCCCGCACCACTTGGAAAAAAAGTACGGACAGAGTTTATCAGATTGTCAGGATTTATTTCACGGGAAACATACCTGCCAATATTATTTAGCAATACAGATGCTCACGCGGTTGAGGTCGTTGATGTCGAACGGCTGCTCGGTGTCACCCTTGCCCACTGCCGTTATGCGTGAAGCATCAATGCCGTAATCCTTGATAAGGCTGTTCTTGACAACCTCGGCACGCTTTACAGAAAGATTCTTGTTGATCTTCGCATTACCGGTGCCCTTGTCAGAGTAACCTGTGATTTCAACCTTTGCCTCGGGATACTTCTTCAGGTAGTCGGCAATTTCCTTTACCTTCTGCTGTTCAACAACTGAAATCTTTGTGCTGTTGATAACGAAGAACACATCCTTACGTATCGGACCGCCGATCTCTTCCTTTACGGGAACAGGCTTCTCTACTACTTTCTCTACTACACGCTCAACAATGCGCTCGGGAGGAAGCACGGGCTTAACCTTACGTGTAGTGTAAGTCTTGCCGAGGTTAACCTTGAGACCTACAAGACCGTTGAAATACCAGTCGGCATTGCCGGCTTTCTTAGAGTTGTAATGATCGTTGAGGGTTGTGGCCTGAAGTTCAACGCCTACACTGAACATATCATTGATGCGGAAGTCACCTTTCACACCTGCACGTCCGGCAAAGCGCACCTTTGTGCCGTCCCAGAGATAGGCCAGATTGCCTGCGTCAGTACCATAATACTCACCAAGAGCAGCCTTTGCGTCGGCAGCCTCATCGTTGCTGAAACCGATGTTCATGCCGATACCGGCAAACACGCTGAGGTTGAACAGACGTGTGGGATTATATCCGCAAATCAGGTTTGAGAGATTGGCAGTTACGTCAACCATCGGGGCAACATAGTTCCACTTCCAGTCATACTGGCGGTTGTCCATCTTCCAGCCGGCCTTGCTCTGGAATGCGTTAAGAGAGAGGCGTGCGCCTATAACAGAATTGAAGTTGTAACCTCCGGCTACCTGAAGGTTGTATGACAACAGATCACCGAAAGAAAGCTCACCGAGTGTATACTGCAGACCGAGGGGCTGAACTTCAACATACCAATGCGGATTAAAGACGTATTCCGTCTTCTCCTGCGGTTCCTGCGGTGCGGCATTAGTGCCCTGGGCCGAAGCCGAAAGGCCGCCGAAAGCCAGCAGTCCCGACAATATCAAAGTTTTATTTAGTTTCATATTCCTTATATTTAAAGTGTTTGTATTGTCGGAAGCAGTCCCCGGAGGATTTTCCGGGACAACTGCTCCGAACTATATTATTGCAGTACTTGAATTACTTCTTGTCAACAAGCTTAACATAAAGCTTCTTGGC
>CALNFG010000066.1 GCA_939792625.1 uncultured Prevotella sp. | reverse complement strand
CTTCACAGTTCAAAGAAATAGGTAATTATAATTTTGCCGCAAGCCGTCAGATAAAACAGTTTGCGACGCCTTATTTAAACCGCAGATACAACAATCTGATATTCAACGAAATACACAATATTGACACATCAATTGAATCTCTCATCTTACTGAAAAAGCTGATTGAAAGCATAAATATTCTTATCTGTACCGGACTTGACATAAGAAATTTGGCATACCTGGGTACATATCTGAGAAATTATGGTGACAAGATTGACTTTGTAAAAACAGAAAACTGGATAACACTTCTAAACCTCAGAAGCATGTGCAACCTCACGGGCTGCTTTATGCACATACTTTTCGCGTTTGAACAAGAAGAACTTCCATTTGCCAGAAACATCAATACAAGACGACTTAGCAAGGCAGATAAAATCATCATGAAAAGTCTGACATACAATCAGACACGCCCCTTACAACAAGTGGAAAAAAATGACACCAACATCATAAATCCGATACATATAAAAAAGCAAAACATCCACCCGTTGAAATACTTTAACTTTTTTCCCGTAGAGACATCCGGCCGCTTTGTGTCAAACATCATCAAAAGTCTTTCAAACATTGATGAATAACTAAAATTTTATAATTTTTTTTGTCAAGCGAGAGATTAGGTGTACCTTTGCAAAAATAAGATTTTATAATGAAACGATATATAATTCTTCTCACTTGTATCCTCTTCTTCTGTATAACAAACTCTTCGGCGCAAGACAGCTATATACAATGTGAAGACACTTGCAGACACATTCACGGCATAGACCTGAGTCATTATCAGGGCGAAGTGTTTTGGGAAAGCGTAGGCGCAAACAGCAAAATGGCATACGTGTATCTAAAAGCGACCGAAGGCAGCACACACATAGACAAAACTTACGAAAGAAACATAGAACTGGCTCACAAATATGGATTGAAAGTCGGTTCTTACCATTTTTTTCGACCAAAGACCGACCTCACAAAACAGCTTGAAAACTTCATGTCGCAATGCCGGCCGGGGGATCAAGACTTGATACCAATGATTGATATAGAATCAACCGGAGGTCTGAAAACGGATGAGTTCTGTGACTCGTTGTTCAAATTTCTTAATATGGTAGAAGAGGCTTATCGCCAAAAGCCTTTACTATATACATACACAAATTTTTACAATAAGCACCTGAAAGGAAAGATAGATGATTACAAACTCATGATAGCCCAGTATTCAGAAGAACAGCCTGTTCTTGACGACGAAAGGGACTACACCATGTGGCAATACACAGCCAAGGGTCGCATCAACGGGATAAACACTTATGTAGACAAGAGCCGCTTCATGGGCAGACACAGCATGAAGGAAATAAGATTCAAACATTTTTAATTCAATCATAACAATAAAGGCAATAAAATAATATAAGGAATAAAGACCATGGCTATTATCAAATGTCCTGAATGTGGTCATCAGACCAGTGACAAAGCACCAGTTTGTCCAAGCTGCGGTGTGGAAATCGCAGGAAAAATAACAAAATGCCCATATTGCGGAGAAATTTATTTCAAAAACGACATTGTTTGCCCGCATTGCCACAGAGCCAATACCAACAACGAAGACAGCAGACAAGACAAACAGACAAAAGAAAATGAGAACATACCGGTAAAAGCCGAGACTACCGAACTGACCATAACCAGCAACAATGCAGCAGAACAGCACTCCGACACAGGAAGTGAGAACAATGGAAATAAAAAGAAAAACAACAAAGCGACAATAATCGCATCGGTCATTATTGCACTGCTCGTACTTGGTATATGCCTTTATTTTTATAAAGACGCACAAGAAAACAAGGAGCAGGAAGAATATGAGTTTGCCATGCAAAGTAATGACCCCACTGTCTTGCAGACATACATAAACAATTTCAAAGATGCACCTAAAGAACACCTTGACTCAATAACAGCACATCTGCAAAGACTTCTCGCCGAAGATCAGGAATGGACAGATGCACTTGTAAGCGGCTCTAAAACAGAACTCATAGAATATCTCAAGACGCACCAAGACAGTCCTCACCGCCAAGAGGCACTCGACAAAATCGACTCTATTGATTGGGCACAATGCTCAAGCCTGAATACTGTTGAAGCTTATCAGACATACATTGTAGAACATTCGGACGGCAGGCACTATGAGGAGGCTACAATAGCATTGAAGAAACTGAAACTCAGTGAGGTAACCTCTGACGAACGTCTTGTGATCAGTGGCATTTTCCACAACTTTTTCATAAGTATAAACTCAAGAGACGAGAATGGTATAACGGCCAACGTCAGCGATTATATAAACTTCTTGGGTAAACAGAACGCGACAAAAAGTGACATAGTGTCATTCCTGCACAAACTGTATAAAGAAGATGTAGAAAGCATGGTATGGAGTATTCCCGGAAATTATGACATAACAAAAAAAGAAATAGGTGAAGAGGAATACGAATATGATACCACGTTCATGGCAGAACAAGAAGTAACAAAGACAGACGGGACAACAGAAAACAACAAGTTCCGCATAAATGCAAAAGTCGATCCGGACGGTAAAATAACCGAGATGTCAATGACAAAGATCATAGAGTGACACAAATAAATCATAAAGGATACCATAATCAATGAAGAAAACAGGATTGATATTGGCAGCTCTCATGCTGCTGATCTGCCCGAACATGAAAATGACAGCACAAGACAAAACCATTGAAATACGTATAATCCAGACCAGCGACGTACACGGTTGTTTCTTTCCTTATGACTTCATTGACAGAAAGCCTGCTGAAGGCTCGCTGGCAAGAGTATCCAGTTACATCAAAAGGCTTAGAAATGCCTATGGTGATAACTTATTGCTATTTGACAACGGTGACATTCTTCAAGGCCAACCGACATGTTATTATTGCAATTATGTAAAACCGGAATTACCCAATGTCGCAGCATCAGTCATAAACTATCTTGGTTACAATGCACAGACTGTAGGCAATCACGACATTGAAACCGGCCATGCTGTATATGACAAATGGATTAGCGAAGTAAAATGCCCCATGTTGGGAGCCAATATAACTGACACAAGAACGGGTAAGCCATATCTGAAGCCTTATGAGATATTCGTGTGTGACGGTGTACGTGTCGCCGTTATCGGAATGATAACTCCGGCCATACCAAACTGGTTGAACAAACAGCTTTGGGAAGGATTACGCTTCGAGAATATGACTGAAAGTGCAAAGCAGTGGATTGAACAAGTAAAAGCCAAAGAACATCCGGACGTTATAATAGGCTTATTCCATTCAGGCCGCGACGGAGGTATAACAACCGGCAGTTACGCCGAGAATGCCACACTTAGCATCGCAAAAAATATTCCAGGCTTTGATATCATCCTATACGGACACGACCACAAAAGCAATAAAGAATCTGTGACATGTATCGACGGAAGTAAAGTGTTATGTCTCAACCCATCATCAAACGCAAATTATGTATGCGATGCAACAATAAGACTAAACATCTGCAACGGTAAAGTAACAGGCAAAACAATAACCGGCGATGTATGTGACATACGGAAAGAAACCGTTGATGAAGACTTTATGTCACATTTCAAAAATGACATTGACAGCGTGCAAGCCTTTGTCAACCGCAAAATAGGAACTTTCAGGCACTCTATACATACACGCGATTCTTATTTTGGGAACAGTGCTTTCTGTGACTTCATACACGAATTACAACTGAAAATCACCGGTGCCGAGATTTCATTCAATGCTCCGCTATCTTTCGACACAAGCATTAACGCAGGTGATGTGACTGTTGGCGATATGTTCAATCTGTACAAATATGAGAATCAGATTTATGTCATACGCATGACAGGAAAAGAAATACACGATTATCTTGAGATGAGTTACAGTCTGTGGAGCAACACTATGACTTCACCTGACGATCATATCATGCTGCTTGAGAAAAACGGCAACGGCAGAAACGGATATGGATTCAAAAATCTGGCTTTCAATTTTGACAGTGCATCGGGAATTGATTATGAAGTAGATGTAACAAAGCCCAACGGCAGTAAGATTAAAATCCTCAGAATGAGCGACGGCACTCCGTTTGACGAAAACAAGTGGTACACCGTGGCGATGAACAGTTACAGAGGCAATGGCGGAGGCGAACTGTTGACCAAAGGGGCAGGCATTCCCCACAACTCGATAAGCAGCAGAATTATATACGAAAGCGAACGCGACCAACGCTATTATCTAACAAAAGAGATAGAAAAGGCCGGTAATGTTGACCCGCAACCTGGAAATAACTGGCGTTTCGTACCTGAAGAATGGACTGTACCCGCCATTAAACGTGATAAAAAACTGTTGTTTGAAACAAACAAATGACTTTATAATACATTTCACACACAACTTCAAAACAAGAAAAAATATAAGATGAAACGATATTGGTTTGTCTTCTGCCACTCTGAATTGATGCTTGAAAAAACACCTGACGGAAAATATACTGTTCCACTCAGTGAAGAAGCGCCGCTCAATACGGCCTCTCCGATAAGTGAAATACACAATATAACGCCACTTGACGGAACTGAAGTCAAAGCTTACGCCACAGACAGCATAACCGACACAGACCACTACGAATTATGCCCATTGCGGGCATCATACCGCAAGCTGCCGCTTGAGCTGTACATGAAAGCTGGGAAATGTGCCGAAATTCTGTATTGGGATGCAAACACACAATACTGTGGAAAATGCGGAGGACGCATGAAACTTCATACTGACATATCAAAAAAATGCACGCAATGCGGACGTGAGATATGGCCTCTGCTGTCAACAGCCATCATCGTACTGATACATCGCGGCGACAAAGTGCTGTTAGTGCATGCAAACAACTTCAAAGGACATTATTACGGTCTTGTAGCCGGCTTTGTGGAAACAGGCGAAACACTCGAAGAAGCAGTACGGCGCGAAGTGATGGAAGAAACAGGTTTGCAGATAAAGAATCTTCGTTATTTCAGTTCACAACCATGGCCTTACCCTTGCGGACTCATGGTAGGATTCCATGCCGACTATGAAAGCGGCGAACTGCACCTGCAGTTATCCGAACTTGGCGACGGAGGATGGTTTGATAAAGACAACCTCCCCGAAATACCGGAAAAGCTGTCAATAGCACGCAAACTTATAGACGACTGGAGAAAAAAATAAAACAACACCTCCAACATAAAACACCATGGCCGATTATGACAAATCCAATATACATGCCTGCTTAAAAGCAAGGCATGCAGACTTTATCATAACCGGCCATGTGACGTTTGTGATTTTCCGTCTTATTACAAACTTATCACAAGTACACGGACTGAACGTTTCTTATGAAAACAGACCGTTATTATCCTAAAGTAATGTTAGAGCGCACGCGGCTCAACGTCTCGGGAGTCATCTGCAAATAACTGGCCACATACACCAAAGGTGCGCGCAAAGTGACTTGCGGTGAGAGCTTGCATAATTTCTGATATCTGTCCTGAGCAGTCTCAAAACGTACAAGATCAGCATGAATCTGCGAATTGATAAGCGATTCCTCAAGAATCTTTCTGTACAATATCTGTATATTAACATTATGCAACGCCACTTCCTCAAGCCTGGCTTTAGGTAAAGCATATATCAATACCGGCTCAAGCGCTTCCATCTGCAGACGTGTCGGCTCTTCCTTAAACAGACTTTCTATACACATCACGATCTCACCTTCGGGAGCCATGTGTTCGGTTACATCCTTGCCCTTCTTGAAATAGAATTGACGTACCAATCCTTTTTCTATATAATAAATGTGACGGCACACTTCTCCCTCACCAAGAATTATCTCGCCCTTGGCAAATCTCATCGGTACCAACACACTTTCCAGAATGTCCAATTCGTCATGAGTCATCGTGCTGTACTTACGAGCCAATTCGCGAGCAATGTCGCGCTTGGTTTTCTGCATCTCTTTCATTCATTCCTCCTCTCTTTTCTTTCGTTATAATTGAAAGGTCAACAGACCGGCAACCGTGCTGCCCCGTTTTTCCGGCAATTCCGGCAGATTCTGACCGTCATCCGGTACTCAGTCAAGCTTCAGCACAGCAAGGAATGCCTTTTGAGGCACCTCGACGTTGCCTATCTGTTTCATCCTCTTCTTTCCACGTTTCTGCTTTTCAAGCAGTTTACGCTTGCGGCTGACGTCACCGCCATAACACTTGGCCGTAACGTCTTTACGCACACATTTCACCGTCTCTCTGGCAACAATCTTCGAGCCTATGGCCGCCTGTATTGCTATATCAAACTGCTGGCGCGGAATCAGTTCTTTCAGCTTCTCACACATGCGACGTCCCAAAGTGACGGCATTATCATGATGCGCCAATGTAGACAGGGCATCAACAGGCTCGCCGTTGAGCAGTATGTCAAGTTTCGCCAGCTTTGACGGACGATAGCCGTCGATGTGATAATCAAACGAGGCATACCCCTTAGATATGCTCTTCAGCTTATCATAGAAATCGATGACAATCTCGCCCAAAGGAAGCATGAAAGTCAGTTCCACCCTGTTGCCGCTGACATACTCCTGCCCTACCAGTTCGCCGCGTTTGTCAAGACACAGTTTCATTATCGGTCCGATGTATGCAGAGTCTGTTATCACCGATGCCTTGATGTAAGGCTCCTCTATGTGGTCAATCATCGTAATGTCCGGCAGTCCAGAGGGATTATGCACCTCACGCGCCCCACCCTGCTTGTCGTACACCATGTAAGACACGTTTGGCACAGTCGTGATTACATCCATATTGAACTCGCGGTCAAGCCTCTCCTGGACAATCTCCATGTGTAACAGTCCGAGAAAACCGCAACGGAAGCCGAAACCTAACGCGGCCGATGACTCAGGAGCGAAAGTAAGCGAAGCATCGTTAAGCCTTAGCTTTTCGAGCGAAGCTCTAAGATTCTCATAATCTGAAGGGTCTATCGGATATACACCGGCAAACACCATCGGCTTTACTTCCTGAAAACCGTCGATGGCCTGTGTACAAGGACGTGCCACGTGGGTGATGGTATCGCCCACCTTTACTTCCTTACTGTCTTTTATGCCGCTTATGATATACCCCACGTCGCCGGTGCCGAGTCTGTCGCGCGGCACCATATCCATTTTCAGCACACCTACCTCGTCGGCAACATACTCCATGCCGGTATTGAAGAATTTCACCTTATCGCCACGGCCTATGCTGCCGTTTTCTATCTTAAAATATGCGATGATGCCGCGGAAGGAATTGAACACCGAGTCAAATATCAGTGCCTGAAGCGGTGCGTCCGGATTGCCGACAGGCGACGGGACACGGTCAACAACAGCGTCAAGTATCTGTCTGACACCCTCGCCGGTCTTACCCGACGCCCTTATGATGTCCTCTCTCCTGCAACCTATCAAATCCACAATTTCATCTTCCACCTCGTCCGGCATTGCCGACGGCATGTCTATCTTGTTTATTACGGGAATAATCTCAAGGTCATGCTCCAAAGCCATGTACAGATTGCTTATCGTCTGCGCCTGTACGCCTTGTGTGGCGTCAACCACAAGCAAGGCCCCCTCGCATGCGGCAATGCTGCGCGACACTTCGTAAGAAAAGTCCACATGCCCCGGCGTGTCAATCAAGTTCAGCTTGTAGCGGCCGTCATCTCTCACATAATCCATCTGTATGGCATGACTCTTTATGGTTATGCCTCTTTCACGCTCAAGATCCATGTCGTCAAGCATCTGCCCTTCTGTCACTTTCACAGTGTCTGTATATTCAAGCAGGCGATCGGCCAAAGTTGACTTACCGTGGTCGATATGCGCTATAATACAAAAATTGCGTATTTCGTTCATCCTGTCATTGATTTTTGGAACGCAAATATACAAAAAAATGCCTTTCGTGCCTAACAAATCGATTATTTTTCAAGTAAAATAATAAAATAAAGCTTCATGCAGCATCAATATAAGGCAGATAATGATTAACTTTGCGGCAAATAAGTTTATTCACTGACAAATACATACACATTTACTTTCAACTTATGTCAAGCCTTCTGTCAAAGGTAGCGCCGGCTTTGTTTGCCGCACTTATGATGGCATCGTGCCATGAAAGTCTTGAAGAACGTGCCGCACGAGAATCTGCCGAATATACACGCAAGAACTGTCCCGCACCGGTGTCTGAATACATCATTAACGACAGTATTGTCTATGAGAAAGCCACGCGCACCATACATTATTATTACACCATAACCGGACTTGCCGACACTTCCGCCGTCAACTGGAACACAGTCAAAGCCGAGCTTATACGCGGGGTGAAAGGCTCAACGGAACTTCGCGCATACAAGGCCGAAGGCTTTAACTTCGCCTATACATATTTCTCGTCAAAGCACAAGGGGCGCAAACTGATTGATGTCAGACTGACCCCGAAAGACTACCGGCGGGAGAATAAAGACAGTAGCAAAAATTAAAGTGTCTTAATACAGAAATACTTTACACTACCTGTTGGCGGAATTATTAGTACTTTACTTGTGGCTAAAAGCTTACGGTTTGTTGCATTTTTATAGTTCTTGCTTACAATTTCCGCCAGCTTCTGATAAGTTTGCAAAAGGTAACCTTTTGTAGGGTGAAAGGTTGTCTTTTGACAGGCAAAAAACCGTGTCTTGCAAGCTTAAAGGTCATCATTTGAAACTGTAGTGACTAGCGTAAAAACTTTGGGTGTAAAGTATTTTTAGGCATAGTCATAGGATTTTATGAACTCTACCAATCAAACTTTTTTTGTCATTTTGTGTTTTTTTCTTTTTCCAAAAATTTGGAGTATTGGATAAAAAGTTATAATTTTGCAGCCGATTTAGTCCGCAAAGGCTTAAAATAAGTCGCGACGTGGTGTTGCGCGCCTTACGGAAAAACCCGTTTAATATAATATTTTAATGTACGCAATTGTAGAAATTAACGGTCAGCAGTTCAAGGCCGAAGAAGGCAAGAAGCTGTTTGTTCATCACATGAAAAATGTGGAGCAGGGCCAGGCTGTTGAGTTCGACAAGGTACTGCTTGTCGACAAAGATGGTTCAGTACAGGTAGGCGCACCCACAGTGGACGGCGCAAAAGTAGTGTGTGAGGTTTTAAGCCCTCTGGTTAAAGGTGACAAAGTCATCGTGTTTAAGATGAAGCGCAGGAAGGATTACCGCAAGAAGAACGGTCACCGCGCCCAGTTCACCGAGGTAAAAATCAAGGAGGTAATAGCTTAAATTAAGGAGGAACAAGAAATGGCACATAAAAAAGGTGTAGGTAGTTCGAAGAACGGACGCGAGTCGGCTTCACAACGACTTGGCGTCAAAATATGGGGCGGCCAGAAAGTTATCGCCGGCAATATTATTGTGCGTCAGCGTGGAACAAAGCATAACCCCGGTAATAATGTCGGTATAGGCAAGGATGATACTCTTTATGCTCTCGTTGACGGTGTGGTTAATTTCCACAAAGGCCGCAGGAACAAGAGTGTTGTATCTGTGATACCTGAAACCGAAGCTTAACGCAAAAAAGAGTTTTTATTTACTTATTCCAAACAAACAACAAAAATCCCATTTCTCGGTACGAGATTTGGGATTTTTGCCGTTTAGTCTGTACACTTAAAGAATAATTTTGTAATTTTGCAACGGATATTATGAGCGTAAAGCTTGCAGGCCGCGAGGTTGTGCCGGTTGGTTTTATAGCCGATCGGATATGACGGCAAAGCCGGCATTCATGTTATCTGTAAACAGAAAATATATAAGGATATGCTTACACTAAAACTTATAAGTGAGGAAACCGAACGCGTAATCAAAGGCTTGGAGAAAAAGCATTTTGAAGGTGCTAAGGAAGCTGTAGAAAATGTTTTGGCACTTGACAAGGAGCGCCGCCAGACTCAGCAGCAGCTGGATAAGAATCTGCAAGAGGGTAAAAAAATGGCTGCGGAGATAGGACGGCTGATGAAAGAAGGAAAAAAAGATGAAGCCAATGCCGTAAAGGAAGGTGTGGCTGATTTAAAAGAATTGTCAAAGAAGCTTGAACATGAGCTTACCGACATTCAGCAAAGGCTGACGGAACTGCTATGTACAATACCTAATATTCCTAATGACGACGTACCTGAAGGCAAGGACGCTTCAGACAATGTCGTAGTGAAAGAAGGCGGAGTTATACCGGATTTGCCTGACGATGCATTGTGTCATTGGGATTTGTGCAAGAAGTTTAACTTAATAAACTTTGACCTCGGTGTAAAGATAACGGGAGCCGGTTTCCCTGTATATATAGGTAAGATGGCTCGTTTACAGAGAGCGCTTGAGGCATTTTTCCTTGACGAGGCACACAAGAGCGGTTATCTTGAAATACAGCCTCCGTTTGTGGTAAATGAGGCCTCGGGATATGGTACTGGGCAGCTGCCGGATAAGGAGGGACAGATGTATCATTGCAATCTTGACAATCTTTACCTTATACCTACGGCAGAGGTACCGGTGACAAACATATTCCGTGATGTGATTCTTGACGAAAAGGATTTACCTGTAAAGTATTGTGCTTATTCCGCATGTTTCCGTCGTGAGGCCGGGTCTTATGGTAAGGATGTGCGCGGCCTTAACCGCCTGCATCAGTTTGACAAGGTTGAGCTTGTACGTATAGACAAGCCTGAACATTCATATCGTTCGCTTGATGAGATGCTTGCACATGTCGAAGGGTTGTGTCAGAAACTGGAACTTCCTTATCATATTTTACGCCTGTGTGGAGGTGACATGAGTTTTACTTCCGCCATCTGTTACGATTTTGAAGTTTACAGTGCTGCCCAGAAGAAGTGGCTTGAAGTGTCTTCTGTCAGCAATTTTGAGAGTTATCAGGCCAACCGCTTGAAATGCCGTTACCGCAATCCTGAGACGAAGAAGCCAGAACTCTGCCATACACTCAACGGTTCTGCTCTTGCTTTGCCGCGTATTGTTGCGGCCATAATGGAGAACAATCAGACGCCTGAAGGTATAAAAGTTCCTAAGGTTCTTGTGCCTTACTGTGGTTTTGAAATGCTTGACGACAAGAATTTTTAAAATAAGGCAGGACAGAGGATGTGTCAAAATGGAGTTAATAAGGAATTAACTGGAGTCAGACGGTCTGCCGACCGTCCGTAGTTAACGGACAATAGCCTTAAAATCA
>CALNFG010000065.1 GCA_939792625.1 uncultured Prevotella sp. | reverse complement strand
CTGCCACAATAAACAAGATTAAACAGAGATATAATCATCATTGTCTGGTTGGCTGTGTCTATGCCGCCAACGTCAAGCCAGCCCATGGAAATGCTCATAACCAGCAGTGCCAACACCCACGACGTTGCCATCATTCTCAACATACGGCGGTAAGAATTACGCTCAATGACAGACAACGACTCTTCCTCATCCACGACAAGATCGTAACCTATCTTGCCGATTTCGTCTTTCATCATCTTAGGAGATATTTTTTGCGGGTCATACTCCACCAAAGCCGTACGCGCGGCAAAATTTACATTCGCCGATTCAACACCTTCAAGCTGGTTGAGCCGTCTCTCCACATTTGCGGCACAGCCTGCACACGCCATACCCACAACGGCAATAGTTTTCTTTTCCATTATTCAATCTGTTTTACACATACAGGCACGTCACTTCCATCACAACGGAATCACGGTCAATACCTATATAAAATATATGACACTGCAAATATATATAAAACAGCTATCACGTATATTACAAAATTATGGAAAAGATTTACGATTTATATATCCGTAAATAAAAAATACGCGATAATCACGGTCAAGAATGTCTATATCCCGTTGATATCCACATATCCGTGCATTACTGCATATACGGTAAGCGCCGAAACACTTCTTATTCCGAGCTTTTCCATGATATTACGCCTGTGAGTCACAACCGTGGCAAGACTTATGTTGAGCCTGTCGGCAATCTCCTTGTTGATAAACCCCTTAACTACAAGCGACATTACCTCAACCTCACGCACAGACAGTTGTCTCTCATTCGGCATTATCGCAGCCGGAGGAAGATTTCGCCCTCCCGCATGAGCCGCCTGCTCAAGCGCCAAGAGAGATTTTACAAGTTCTTTTTCCGGCACAGATGTACATATATAATTAAAGCCGGCAAATGGTGAAGACAATGTTTCGGGTGATGCGTTTAATATTATAGTTTTGCGACGATGTTCCATAAAGAAACGAACATTGTCGGCAACAGCACTTGCAGATGCAAAATAATGAATATAACCATCAGCCGCACCTTCAGGTATTTCCCCGACAGAACGGAATATGTCGACCACAACCATCGGCATAACTTCCTGCAACATCTGCTTCAGACCTATTGAAGCCAAAGTGTCGGCATGTATTACGGCTATTCTAAATTCTACCGGCATAAATCACGTATAAGAATAAATCAATCCTGAAAAAATAAAAAACATCGTCTCCGATAAAAATGTAAAACTGTCAGTCAAGGCACATGTTGAATGATGTGCCTTGACTGACTTATCATATCCGCTGCATCATGTCACGACATGAAGCCCAACAGCGCTCCTGCAGCAACGGCCGAGCCTATCACACCGGCCACATTCGGTCCCATAGCATGCATGAGCAAGAAGTTGTGACGATCGTATTCAAGACCTATATTGTTTGATATTCGCGCACTCATCGGCACAGCACTGACGCCTGCATTACCAATAAGCGGGTTTATCTTCTTTGACTTTGGCAAAAAAAGATTCATGAACTTAACGAACAACACTCCTGAAGCCGTAGCTATGGCGAAAGCCATGAAACCGAGGAAGAAGATGTATATGGTCTTCAGCGTAAGAAACTCGCTGGCCTGCGTAGAGCAGCCCACGGTTAGTCCCAGCAACATGACAACAATATCATTGAGGGCACTGCCTGCGGTTTTTGCCAGTCGTGTGGTTTTACCTGACTCTTTAAGCAGATTCCCGAAGAAAAGCATTCCAAGCAGCGGAAGTCCTGACGGAACTATAAATGTTGTAAGCAACAGACCTATTATCGGAAACAGTATGCGCTCGGTCTGACTGACCTTACGTGCCGGTTTCATGCGTATCAGGCGCTCTTTTTTAGTGGTAAGCAGGCGCATCAACGGCGGCTGAATGATAGGCACAAGGGCCATATAAGAGTAAGCACACACAGCAATGGCTCCCATAAGATTAGGACTCAATTTTGATGACAGGAATATAGCCGTTGGTCCATCAGCACCGCCGATTATAGCTATACCGGCAGCCTGATTCGGCTCAAAACCAAGAGCCAAAGCTATCATGTAAGCCCCGAAAATACCAAACTGAGCAGCCGCGCCTATAAGGATAAGCTTGGGATTGCTTATAAGAGCGGAAAAATCGGTCATGGCACCGATGCCAAGAAAAACCAGCGGCGGATACCATCCCTGACGAACGCCCTGATAAAAGATGTTGAGAACAGAATTGTCTTCATACAAACCTATCTCAAGCCCTGCGTCGGCACGAAACGGAATATTGCCAAGAATGATACCCAGTCCGATCGGCACGAGCAAAAGAGGCTCAAAATCTTTCTTTATTGCCAGCCAGATGAAAAAAGCACCGGCCACAATCATTATGAGATTTCCTGCTTCGGCATTGGCAAAACCTGTATATGTCAGGAACTCATTGAAATTGCTTGAAATGAAATCTGTAAATCCCATGTTCGTTATGGTTTTATTATTATCATATTTTCAGTCATGAGACAACATGCAAGAAGAAGGTCACATTCCTGAGTATCAAATCATCCTATGGCTATCAGGGCATCACCTTCCATTACAGTGTCTCCCTTATTGACAAGTACCGCTGTCACCGTACCGCTGCTTTCAGCCTCAATGTTATTCTGCATCTTCATGGCTTCAAGCACGACTACGGTATCACCATCCTTAACAGTGTCGCCAACCTTTACTTTTACCTCCGTTATCGTACCTGGCAACGGAGCTGTTACTTTCATACCTGTAACGGAAGCATTCGCCGCAGACGCAGGAACTGCATCAACAGGTTGTGCCACCTGTACAGATTGTTGTTGAGGTCTCGGGGAAACAACAGGCTTATGCGGCATTGTCGCCGGATTGATAGGCTGCTTCAACTCAACCTCAAATTGGATTCCGTTAACTTTCACCTGAGCGATATTGCCTTCCACATTGACAATCTCGACATCATAGTCAACACCTTGTACTTTATACTGATACTTATTCATTTGTCGGTAGTTTTTATTTTAGTAATACTTGTTTTTATCAGACAGGCAGTCTTATTTATCTGCCATATTATGATTTTACGGTATAATTGTTTCTTCAGGATATATATTCCAGTTCGTATGATGATGTTTTATCGTTATGATGTTACTTTCTATATCATGGACATCATCCTCATATTGTTTAAGTGCCATCGCTATTACTGCTATATACACTTCTTTATCAATACCTCCTGTCTGAAGTCCGTCTTTGAGTATGACTTTTGTTTTATGTCCTGTCTCTGCTATTTTTTCTCCGGTCTTGACAGCAGCCTTTATAGGCTGTATCCTTCCTGCCTTCTTGATAGCCTGTTTATGTGACATGAACAGGCCAAGCACACGGAAAAATACATACAGCAAAGCGAGACAGAAAAAGACTATACCCATAGATAATACGGTTATACCGAATCCATGAGGGTCCTCACGCTTTATTTTTGCTATTTTGGTCTCGTTTACTTGTATGTAGTTTTCTATTCCCGGCGTAACACTGTCCTTGTTTTTCACGGCCCATTGAGCTGCCCCGTCATGAACTCTTGCATACGACTGATCGGACATAAGTGACGGAACAGATACCGAATCGATAAGGTCTATACCATTACCGTCATATAAAGCAATCCATACCGGTTTGCCGGTTTCTGCTTTCGAATGCAGATGCAATGTACCTTGAGCCTGATTCCCGTTCAGAAAGAACACTACATGTTCACGTGCTGCCATCGAAGTCCTGCTGTCTCCACTCGGAATACAACTCATCATCGATGTACGCTCAGCCACAGACAGGCTTTTATCAAGAACACGGCGGTCTGTCGTTATATACATGCCACGAATATCATAAGTTGAAAATGCAGTATTGGTCAATTCAACCCAAGCATTTCGGTTACCATATTCATCCTGCAAATTTGTCTTATTATCAGTCAGCACCTCATTTATCTTGATGTTTCTCGCGCCCTGTCCGAACACGGAAAATGAACTTGTACATAAGACAAAAAGAACGAAAAGTGTCTTTTTCATATATATCATACTTAATGTAAGTAAATGTTTACTTGCAGAGTTGTTAGTTTAAATTATGGGGTCTTAAGATTTAAGTCAGACGTCAAAAACGCATAACTGAAAAACTTAAGACCCCATGCATATAATAAAATATCATATTCCACAACAGAACAGCACAATAATCTGTGCGGTAAATATTCTAAGGAACATGCTCAAAGGATAAACGGTAGAATATCCCACCGCTGGAGCATCTTTCGAACATGACGCATTTGCATAGGCCAATGCCGGAGGGTCGGTGTAAGTACCTGCAATCATTCCCATTATAGTAAAATAATTGAATTTATATTTCAAGCGTGCAATCACACCCACTATTAATATAGGTATGATGGTTATCAGGAAACCCGTATATACATATTTCAAACCGTCTCCCTGAAGTATTGTCTCCGCAAATCCAGCCCCGGCTTTTATACCTACACTCGCAAGGAAAAGCACAAGACCAATCTCACGCAACATCATATTGGCACTTGTCGTCGTGTAAGTAACAAGATGCACCTTATAGCCAAAACGTCCGATAAGTATGGCAATGATGAGAGGACCACCGGCAATACCAAGCTTAATCGGTACGGGTATTCCCGGAAATGCAATCGGAATACTACCGAAAAGGATTCCGACAAAGATTCCAACAAAAATAGTCGCAATGTTGGGAGCATCTAGTCGTTTTACAGAATTACCCATCACACTTGCCACACGGTTGACAGCACCTTCACGGCCTACAACCATTATTCGGTCACCTACCTGTAATGAAAGATTTGAACTTGCGAACAAATCCATTCCGTGACGTGTTACACGTGTTACGTTAACTCCGAAACCACTTGAGAAATGCATCTGCCCGAGAGTCTTACCGTTAATTGACGGACGTGTCACAACTATACGCTTGCTGACCATAGGCTCATCCTGCCTCTTCCAGTCAACCTCAACTTCAGGGCCGATAAAAGCTATAATAGCCTCAGCATCGTTTTCTGCACAGACGATGAACAGACGGTCACCTATATGGAACACGGTATTTCCCGTAGGAGTGCATACATGCCCATCATGCAAAAGGCGCGAGCAAACAAAATCTCGATTCAGAAAGTTATGAACTTGTGCAATAGTCTTACCCTCAAGATAAGCATTGGTGACTTCAAGGTTAAGAAAATGAGGCTTAACTGCACCGTTCTCATTTTCTTCCTCGTCAAGCTTCTCTTCCTCTTGTCCTACACTGATCTTACAAATGTAACGAATGGCTATCGTTGCACCGATAATGCCAAGCACACCAAGAGGATAAGCACAGGCATAACCTGACGCAATTTGTGGGATTTCACCTTCTTTGAACACTGATGTCAGAGCCTCATTTGCAGCACCAAGACCAGGAGTATTGGTCACCGCTCCATATAATGTTCCAACCATCATTGGAAGATTCTCGGGGTCTGACGTATCAAAGAAAATGTAATAACATGCAAACATCACTGCAATGTTCAGCAAAATAACAGTAGTAGACAAGGCATTGAGCGTTACACCGCCACGCCTGAAGCTCTCAAAGAAACCCGGGCCGACCTGAAGACCTATCATGAACACAAACAGGATAAGCCCGAATTCTTGCAAAAATGAAAGAACGCTCGGTGTTGCTGTAAAACCGATATGACCGGCGGCAATACCAGCAAACAGAACGAACGTCACACCCAGGGAAATTCCTCCGATTTTGATTTTCCCCAGAAAAACACCAACAGCTATGACACAAGCATAAAGCACAGCAATATGCGCCACAGAGTCAGTTGACGTAAACAAACTAATAAGCCATTCCATAACATGTTTTTATAATGCTGCAAAAGTAGTTAAAATATTACTCACTTAATAATTTTTGTGCAATTATTTTACTTACAGAACTCAGCTTTTTGCATTTTTCACGGTTAAATATTAATTTCTGTTCCTTTTTTAAAAGCGTATCAGAAAAATACGCTATCTTTGCACGATAGCATACGGGTATGCACCACAATTCTGTTCAAGTCAAGTTGAAATCTGTTGAACATGAATGTATGAAGCCTTGTTGCGACATCTAATAATATGATTTTTTCTGTAACTTATATAAAATAGGAATATTTATGTCAAACTGTAAAGAAAAACTCTTCAGCGAGTTCGAAGCACCTACGACACAGGAATGGCTTGATAAAATTCAAGTAGACCTGAAAGGTGCCGACTTCAACAAGCGTTTGGTTTGGCGGACAAACGAAGGATTTGATGTTCCGCCTTTCTATCGCAGAGAAGATGTGTTAAAACTGAACACACCGGAATCTTTACCGGGTGAATTCCCTTACGTTCGCGGTAACAAAAAAAATGACAACAGCTGGTACATACGTCAGGATATAAATGCTGACGATGCCAACAAAGCCAATGAAAAAGCTCTTGACATTTTGAACAGGGGAATCAACTCGTTAGGCTTCAAAATTCCGGGAGACTGTGTAAATGCAGAATTTATTGGTACCCTGCTTAACGGTATTGATTGTGAAGCCGTTGAACTGAACTTCAACACATGCAAACGCCATACCCTTGAGCTGGCCGAAATTCTTTCTTCATATTTTGATAAAAAAGGATATGACAAAGCGAAAATAAACGGCTCGCTCGATTGGGATCCAATAGAAAAAATAGTAATAAAAGGGCATGACACTACTCCAATTCTTTCAGTAGCACCACAAATAGTGGAGGCGATGAAAGATTACCCGCATTTCCGCTGCATTTCTGTAAATGCAATATCACTTAACAATGCCGGTGCCTACATCGTACAAGAACTGGGATATGCCATGGCATGGGGCAACGAATACATGAACATGCTTACCGATGCAGGCATAGATGCAGACCTTGCAGCAAGCAAAATAACATTCAACATGGGAATTTCAGAGAATTTCTTCATGGAAATTGCCAAATTCCGTGCTGCTCGCCTGCTTTGGGCCGAGATTGTAAAGAAATATGAGCCCAAGGCGGAAACTTCATGCATGATGTGTGTCAATGCCGTGACATCCAAATATAACATGACTTTGTTTGACAGTTATGTAAATCTGCTCAGATCTCAAACAGAGTCGATGAGTGCCGCCCTTGCCGGAGTTCATTCTATCGTTGTAACTCCGTTTGATGCTGTTTATGAAAATCCCAACGACTTCTCCGAACGTCTTGCGCGTAATCAGCAATTGCTGCTTAAAGAAGAAAGTCACTTTGACAAAGTAGTTGACCCCGCTGCAGGCAGTTATTTCGTAGAGGAACTTACGACCTCTCTCTCAAACGAAGGCTGGAAGATATTCCTTGATGTCGAAGAAAACGGCGGATACCTTGAAGCAGCCCAGAAAGGAATCGTACAGGATGACATCAATGCAACAAATGCCAAACGTCATGACGCTGCCGCAAAACGCAAAGAATTCATCCTCGGAACAAACCAATTCCCTAATTTCACCGAAAAATCAGAAGGCAAAAAACCGCTCGGATGTACATGTCAGTGCGGAAATGACCATAAACACGACACAACATTCAAGGCTATACAATCAACACGCCTTGCTGCTGATTTTGAAAACTTGCGATTGAAAGTTGAGGAAAGCGGCAAGATACCGGTTGCGTTCATGCTAACAATAGGAAATCTTGCAATGAGACAGGCGCGCGCCCAGTTCAGCTGTAATTTCCTGGCATGCGCAGGCTACAAGGTAGTTGACAATCTCGGTTTCAGTACAATAGAAGAAGGTGTTGACGAAGCCCTTAAATCCGGAGCAGACATTGTTGTATTGTGTTCTAGCGATGACGAATATGCTGAATATGCGATTCCGGCATTCAAATATCTTGACGGACGGGCAATGTTCGTTGTTGCCGGTGCGCCTGCATGCATGGACGACCTTAAAGCAGCAGGAATAGAGAACTTCATACACGTGCGTTGCAACGTACTTGAGACATTGAAAGAGTATAACGCTAAATTGGGAATAAAATGAGAAAGAATTTCAACGATGTCAACATATTTTCTGACATTAAAGCAACAAACGGTGCAGAGTGGCAGAAAAAAAACAATATAGCCCCCGACTGGAAGACTCCTGAACACATCATGGTCAAGCCTGCCTATACAAAAGAAGACCTCGAAGGCATGGAACACCTTGATTACACTGCCGGTTTGCCTCCTTTCTTACGCGGTCCGTACAGCATGATGTATCCGTTCCGTCCGTGGACAATCCGTCAGTACGCAGGCTTCTCCACAGCCGAAGAGAGTAACGCTTTCTACCGCCGTAACCTTGCGAGCGGACAAAAAGGCCTGTCTGTGGCATTCGACTTACCGACTCACAGAGGATACGACCCTGACAACATGCGTGTAATCGGCGATGTGGGCAAGGCCGGCGTATCAATCTGCTCTGTTGAAAACATGAAAGTGCTTTTCAACGGAATACCTCTGAACAAAATGTCAGTTTCGATGACAATGAACGGCGCCGTGCTTCCAATCATGGCTTTCTACATCGTTGCCGGATTGGAACAGGGAGCCAAACTTGAAGAAATGGCAGGAACTATCCAGAACGACATCCTCAAGGAATTCATGGTACGCAATACGTATATCTACCCGCCGGCATTCTCAATGAGGATAATAAGCGACATCTTCGCTTACACGTCAAAGTTCATGCCCAAATTCAACTCAATATCAATCTCCGGCTATCACATGCAGGAAGCTGGAGCCACGGCAGACATCGAACTGGCATACACCATAGCCGACGGTCTTGAATATGTCCGTGCAGGAGTAAACGCCGGCATAGACATCGACGCATTTGCCCCGCGTCTCTCATTTTTCTGGGGAATTTCGATGAATCACTTCATGGAAGTGGCCAAGATGCGTGCCGCACGCATGCTTTGGGCAAAAATAATAAAACAATTCAACCCAAAGAATCCGAAATCACTCATGCTTCGCACCCACTCACAGACATCCGGCTGGTCGCTCACCGAACAAGACCCGTTCAACAACGTGGGACGTACATGCATTGAGGCTATGACTGCCGCTCTCGGCCATACACAAAGCCTACACACCAACGCACTCGACGAAGCCATCGCACTGCCGACAGACTTTTCCGCACGCATTGCCCGCAACACACAGATTTACATACAGAACGAAACAAAAATCTGCAAGCACATCGACCCGTGGGCCGGTTCATATTATGTTGAAACACTTACAAACGAACTGGCTCACAAGGCGTGGGAACACATACAGGAAATCGAAAAGCTCGGAGGTATGGCCAAAGCCATTGAAACCGGAGTACCCAAGATGCGTATAGAAGAGGCTGCGGCACGCACACAGGCACGTATCGACAGCGGCGCTCAGACCATTGTCGGAACGAACAAATACCGCCTTGACCACGAAGACCCGATAGACATTCTCGAAGTCGATAACTCCGCTGTACGCAAAGAACAGGAGGAAGGACTGGCCCAACTGCGTGCATCACGTGACAATGCGAAAGTAAAAGAGACTCTCGACGCTCTCACCGAATGTGTACGTACAGGTGAAGGCAATCTTCTTGAACTCGCCGTTGAATGTGCCAAAGCACGTTGTACACTCGGCGAGATAAGTGATGCCTGCGAGAAAATCGTAGGCCGATATAAAGCTGTAATCAGAACTATTTCAGGCGTGTATTCATCAGAAAGCAAGAACGACTCAGACTTTGCAAAAGCATGTGAGTTGACAGAAGAGTTCGCTAAGAAAGAGGGCCGCCGTCCGCGCATCTTCATCGCAAAGATGGGACAGGACGGACACGACCGTGGAGCAAAAGTAGTTGCCACGGGTTATGCCGACTGCGGATTTGACGTTGACATGGGACCGCTGTTCCAGACACCGGCAGAAGCCGCACGTGAGGCCGTCGAAAACGACGTTCACATCGTAGGCGCAAGCTCTCTGGCAGCAGGACACAAAACGCTCATACCCCAACTTATTGAAGAACTAAAGAAACTCGGACGTGAAGACATTATGGTAATAGCGGGAGGAGTAATTCCCGCTCAGGACTATGACTTCCTCTACAAAGCCGGCGTAGCGGCAATATTCGGCCCTGGTACATCCGTGGCAAAAGCCGCCTGCGAAATGATGAACATCCTGTTGGATAAGGAATAAATCCTGTCCTGACAGCCAAACCAAAAGGTAGTCTTTTGATAAACATGTGTCAAAAGACTACCTTTTTTATTACCCGGCCGTATGGTCCGTGCCTAACCGACAGCCGACACAATGTTAACCGCACCGGTCCAAATATCAAATAAAAGACCGAACATTTGGCTTATTCCGTCTTTTGTAGTAACTTTGGCACAATTACAAATGAAATATACCAACATTAAGATATTATAATTTAACAGCAAAAATAATATGACAATGCTTGAAAAGACCGGAAAATATGAGTTCATGGCCGAGCCGTTCCATTGTGATTTTACAAAAAGCCTTTTCATGGGACATTTAGGCAACCATCTGCTTAACGCCGCAGACTTTCATGCCAATCACCGCGGTTTCGGAATGACGGCCCTCAACCCTATACATAAGACATGGGTACTGTCAAGACTTGCAATCGAAATGTATGAAATGCCGAAAGAATACTCAACATTCAATGTGGAGACCTGGATTGAAGGCGTAATGAAATATTTCACTCACCGCAACTTCCGAATCTGTGCAACCGGCGACAACAATCACATTTACGGTTATGCACGCAGCATCTGGGCTCTCATAGACACTGATACAAGACAGCCGCAAAACATAACGGAAGTGAAAGACAGAGAAATTGTAAAATATGTTGACCCGGAAACAAAGTGTCCGATAGCAGACCTGTCACGTGTTAAGATAAGCAACAACGCCAGCCTCATAGCTTCAACAGACACACATTACAGTGACGTTGACGTAAACGGGCATATCAACAGCATAAAATACATTGAACATGTTCTTGACATATTCACGTTAAATTGGCACACAGAGCATCAAATCAGACGACTCGACATAGCCTATGTCGCAGAAAGTTATTACGGCGACCGTCTCAACTTCTACCGTGAAGACACGTCTGACAACAGCATCAGCATACGCATAACAAAAGTACAAGCCTGCAACAATAAGGAGACCGAAGTGTGCAGATGTATGATTACGTTCGAGAAACGAAACAACAACACCTGCAAATAACACGGAAACATTCAGAAATACGGCAAGACAAGACTGCTAAGACTTGACATAACATCTTGATTATTAACTTGTCTTGTCCTGGCAAAAGTTGACAGCTACAATGTTTTCGGCCGTGGAATACGTGTACTGGGCAACCGTGCA
>CALNFG010000064.1 GCA_939792625.1 uncultured Prevotella sp. | reverse complement strand
ACATTTGTCTTAACTCCTTTACTCCATAACTCCTTAACTCCTAAATTTAACTCCTTAACTCCTACGAAAAAATAAATATAAAAAATGATTCACCTTAGAGACATCAACAAGACTTACGACAACGGCCAGCCGCTGCACGTGCTGAAAGGCATCAGTCTCGACATCGGGCAGGGCGAGTTTGTGTCGATTATGGGAGCGTCGGGCTCGGGCAAGTCCACCTTATTAAATATATTGGGCATACTCGACAATTATGATTCAGGCGAATACATCCTGAACGGCACTCTGATAAAGGACCTGTCGGAAACGCGCGCGGCCGAATACCGCAACCGCATGATTGGCTTCATCTTCCAGTCGTTCAACCTCATATCCTTCAAGACGGCCGTCGAGAACGTCGAGCTGCCGCTCTTCTATCAGGGCGTGCGCCGCAAACAGCGTCACCGCATGGCCATGGAGTATCTCGAACGGCTCGGCCTGAAAGACTGGGCCGCGCATTATCCCAACGAGATGTCGGGCGGACAGAAGCAGCGCGTGGCCATTGCCCGGGCGCTGATTACACGTCCGCAGATAATACTTGCCGACGAGCCTACGGGCGCTCTCGACTCGAAGACCAGCGTGGAGGTGATGAAGCTGCTCAAGCAGCTCAACGAGGACGACGGCATGACCATCGTGGTGGTTACTCACGAGAGCGGCGTGGCCAACGAGACTAACAAGATTGTGCATATAAAGGACGGTGTGATTGGCAACATCGAAGTTAACCTTGACCACCATGCCTCGCCGTTCGGAGCCGGGGGAATAATGAAATAATTCACAATTCATAATTCATAATTCACAATTCACAGTTCATAATTCGCAATTCATAATTGGGTGGATGAGACCGGTATCAAAAAGTAAAGGTTGACAAAACGTTGTCTTTTGACGGCTGAAAGGTTACGTTCAGGCCGCCTGAACACGGTCTTTTGCAGGCTGAAACACAACGTATTGCAAGGCAAAAGGTAAACTTCTGAATATCAGCAGATTACATCTGTATCAAAAATTAGGGTTTTATGTTACACCAAACAGACCCGGGCCGCGGGGCACAATCGGATGAAGTCCGGCGGCGAAGGTCGTAAGAGACAGTCTTATGAAAGACATATTTGTAGAGATTTACAGCACAGTGAGGCGCAACAAGCTGCGCACGGTCCTTACCGGCTTTGCCGTGGCGTGGGGCATCTTCATGCTCATCTTCCTGCTCGGTGCGGGCAACGGCCTTATCAACGCCATGATGCTGCAGAGCGACAGGTTTCTCGACAACTCGATGATGGTAGGCGGAGGATATACGTCGAAGCCGTACGACGGTCTGAAAGAGGGGCGCGAGATAACGCTCAACGACAAAGACATGGCCGTGGCTGGCAGAAACTTTCCGCAGAATGTGGAAGAGACGGGCGGCTCGTTCGACGTGTCCGGCCTGACCATGGCCAACGGCGCCAATTACGTAAGCAGCTCGCTCACGGGCGTGTATCCCAACGAGATAAAGATAAACAAGAAGGAGATGCTCTGCGGCCGCTTCATCAACGACATCGACATCAGACAGAAGCGCAAGGTGCTGGTGCTGAGTGAGGACGATGCCCGCGAGCTGATGCCCCGCGACGTTGAGGCTCTCGTGGGCCGGTATGTCGATGTGGACAGCATTGCCTTCCGCGTGGTGGGCATATATAAGGCCGACAAGAGCGGCATGAACACTTCGGCCTATACAGCCTTCTCAACCATACGCGCCATATATAATAAAGGTGACAAGGTGGGCACGATACTGTTCTCGTTCAAGGGGCTTGACACCCAGAAGGCCAACGACGACTTCGAGAAGCAGTACCGCGCACGCATCAACGGCAACCACCGTGCCGCCCCCGACGACGAACGCTCAATATGGATATGGAACCGCTTCACTCAGAATCTGCAGATGAACACCGGCATGAACATCATACGCACCGCCCTGTGGGTGGTCGGTCTCTTCACGCTGCTCAGCGGCATAGTGGGCGTAAGCAACATCATGCTCATCACCGTGAAAGAGCGCACCCGCGAGTTCGGCATACGCAAGGCCATAGGTGCCAAGCCCCTGTCGATACTTCGCCTGATAATCATCGAGAGCGTGGTCATCACCACCTTCTTCGGTTACATCGGCATGGTGCTTGGCGTGGCGGCAAACGAGTATATGGACTCAACCATAGGCCGCATGAAAGTAAACAGCGGATTGTTTGAGGCCACGATGTTTTATAATCCGACGGTCGGCATCGACGTGTGCGTGGCCGCCACGGTGGTGATGGTGCTGGCAGGAACGCTCGCCGGACTCATACCGGCTCGCAAGGCGGCACGCATCAGGCCCATCGAGGCACTGCGGGCGGAGTGAGTTTTTTAAGGAGTAAAGTAGTAAGGAGAGAAGTAGTAAGTAGTAAGGAGAGAAGTAGTAAGGAGAAATGAGTAAGTAGTAAAGGAGTAAGTAAATAAGTAGTAAAGTAGTAAGGAGAGAAGTAGTAAGTAGATATGAATAAGTTGTAAATTAGTAATGAGTTAGTTAGTAAGCAGACATGGAGGTACAAGTGAGTAGTTGTGCAACGTTTGCATTTCTACTTATTCCTTCTCTCCTTACTCCTTTACTCCCCAAATAAAAAAGAAAATGAAATTTGACATTGACCGATTTCGCGAGATACTCGACACGTTGTCGAGAAACAAGAGCCGCAGTTTCCTGACCGGTTTCGGCGTGTTCTGGGGCGTGTTCATGCTTGTGGCGCTGCTCGGCGGCGGGCAGGGACTGAAAGAAATGTTGCAGAGCAACTTTGAAGGCTTTGCCACAAATTCGGCCATCATTCTGCCGCAGAACACCACCAAGCCATACGCCGGCTTCCGCAAAGACCGGTCCTGGTGCATGGTATACGGCGACGTGGAGCGCCTGCGGCGGCAAGTGCCCGAACTGGAAACCGTCTCGCCCACGCTGTCGCACTGGGGCGGCAGCGCCGTTTACGGTGACAAGAAGACCAATTGTACGATGAAGGGCCTGCTGCCCGACTATCAGAACGTTGAGGCTCCTCAGCTGTATTACGGGCGTTTCATAAACGACATGGACGTACGGCAGAACCGTAAAGTCTGTGTTATCGGCAAGCGTGTGTACAACGACCTGTTCCCCGGCGGCGGCGACCCCTGCGGCAAGCGCATCTGCGTTGACGATGTTTACTATGATGTGGTGGGCGTTGATTACAGCGCGGGCAACATGAACGTGAACGGACGTGCCGACCAGTCGGTATCCGTACCTCTCACGCTGATGCAGAAAGTGTACAATCTCGGCGACAGCGTTCAGCTTATATGCGTCACGGCCCGTCGGGGCGTCACCATGAGCAGCATCACCCAGAAGATGCGCGACGTCATAGCCAAGGCCCACAACATCGACCCGACCGACGAGAAAGCCATCACCGTGTTCAACACCGAGGTGCTGTTCGGCATGCTCGACAATCTGTTCTCGGGCGTAAACTTCCTTATACTGCTCGTCGGCATCGGCACCCTGCTGGCCGGAGCGATAGGCGTGAGCAACATAATGATGGTGACCGTGCGCGAACGCACCACCGAGATAGGCATACGCAGGGCCATCGGTGCCACACCGAAGAACATCCTCGGACAGATAATATCCGAGAGCGTGATTCTTACCGCGGTGGCCGGCATGAGCGGCATACTGTTTGCCGTGATGGTACTCGAGATGCTCGAACTCGGCAACACTACCGACGGTGTGGTCGGTGCGCACTTCCAGGTAAGCTTCTGGACGGCCATCGGCGCTTCCGCACTGCTTGCCCTGCTGGGCGTTCTGGCCGGACTTGCTCCGGCGATGAGGGCCATGGGCATAAAGCCTGTCGACGCCATGAGAGACGAGTAGGTAATTTATAATTCACAATTCATAATTCATAATAGGGCGGATGAGTCTTAACAATGTGGGCAAATCTCCTTGTTTGCTGGTCTGCTCGTAACTTGTCAACTTTAAGAACATGAAAAAGTATTTTAAGATTGTTGTAGCGGCACTTGTCGTCCTTGTGTTTTGCGGGACGTTCGTGTTTCTTTACATGAAGTCGAAACCACAGCCTGCGGTTTATGACGAGTTTGCTCCGAAAGTTACCGACATCAGCAAGACCACGGTGATAACGGGCACGATAGAGCCGCGTGACGAAGTGGAGGTGAAGCCGCAGATAAGCGGTATCATCACAGAGATTTACAAAGAGGCCGGCGAGACGGTAAAGGCCGGCGAGGTGATAGCCAAGGTGAAGGTGATACCGGACATGAGCCAGCTCAGCTCGGCGGAAAGCCGTGTGCGCCTTGCGGACGTCAACCTGAAGCAGGCCGAAGTCAACCACAGGCGCGAGAAACAGCTGTATGACAGGCAGCTGGTCAGCGCCGAAGAGTATGACAACGTGCGTCAGGCTCTCGACCAGGCACGCGAGGAGAAGGCGGCGGCCGTTGACGCGCTCGAGGTTGTGCGCGACGGAGTGTCGAGCAGCAATGCCAGTGCCAGCAGCACGCTCATCCGTTCGACCATAAGCGGACTGATACTGGACATCCCCGTAAAAGTGGGTAACTCGGTTATTCTGAGCAACACCTTCAACGACGGTACCACGATAGCCACCGTTGCCGACATGAGCGACCTGATATTCCGCGGCAACATCGACGAGACGGAAGTGGGACAGCTCCTCACCGGCATGGACATGAAGATAACGATAGGCGCCCTGCAGAACCTGAAGTTTGACGCCAAGCTGGAGTATATCTCGCCGAAGGCCACCGACAACAACGGTGCCAACCAGTTTGAGATAAAGGCTGCGGTCACCGTTCCGGGGACAAACAAGATACGTTCGGGCTACAGCGCCAACGCCGAAATTGTGCTTGAGAGTGCCCGCGGAGTGCTGTCGGTGCCCGAAAGTGCCATAGAGTTCAGCGGCAGCGACACTTACGTGTATGTAGTAAAAGGCTCGGGCGAGGATAAGACTTACGAGCGGCGCAAGGTTACTACCGGTCTTAGCGACGGCATCAACATCGAGATAAAAAGCGGACTGAAAAAGACCGAAAAGGTAAGAGGTCCGCAGAAAGTGAGTGAGGAGTAAGATGTAAGGTTATGCGGTTATGAGGTCATGCAGTGACAGGTCGTCACGGTTATACGGCATGAGATGCCTGCTGACGGTGAGTCTCCTGTGTCGCATGGCTTTAAAAACTGATAAACATATAGCATAAGTTTCAACCCCATGGCCGTAAAACCCTGACCCTCCAACCGTAAAACCCCTGACCCTCTAACCGTAAAACCGTATCCCAATAACCCTAAAACCGAACAAACAATGTATCGCATCATTTTTACAATATCGTTTATTCTGGCCTCGCTTATGGCTGCCGCACAGCAGACACGGCGGTGGACACTGCGCGAGTGTGTGGACTACGCGCTGGAGAACAACATCACGGTGAAACAACAGGATGTGACAAGGCGGCAGAATGAAGTGGAACTGAGTACGGCCAGAAACAGCAGACTGCCCGACCTGAACGCCTCGGCTTCTCAGAACTGGTCGTTCGGACGGGGACTTACCTCGGAGAACACCTATTCAAACCAGAACACGAGCAACACGTCGTTCAGTCTGGGCACGAGCGTGCCGCTGTTTACGGGCTTCCGCATACCGCGCACCATAGAGCTTAACAGGCTGAATCTCGAAGCAGCCACGGCTGACCTGGCCAAGGCCCGCGACGACGTAAGCGTGCAGGTGGCCCAGGCCTACGTGCAGATACTCTACGACATGGAGCTGCGCGATGTCGCCGCACGGCAGATACAGATAGACTCCATGCAGGTGGCGCGTCTGCGCGAGATGTTCCGTACGGGCAAGGCCAGCGGCGTGGAGGTGGCTCAGCAGGAAGCAACGCTGGCGCAGAGCCGCCTCACCCATACGCAGGCCGACAACGACTGCCGGCTGGCCCTGCTGTCGCTGGCACAGCTGCTTGAGCTGCCCACGCCCGAGGGTTTCGACATTGTGCGTCCCGACACGTCGCGGATAACCGTCGGCACGGCGGTCGTGCTGCCCCTGCCCGACGAGATTTACCGTGAGGCTATGGCCTTCAAGCCCGAAATAAAGGCTGAGATGTACCGCCTGAAGAGTGCCGACATGAACATCAAGGTGGCGAAGAGCGCGCTGTGGCCCACGCTGTCTTTATCTGCCGGACTCGGCTCTAACTTCTACCAGACGAGCGGTTTCGACGCCGAAAGTTTCGGCCGGCAGATGCGCAACAACTTCAGCCAGTACATCGGTCTGAGTCTCAACGTGCCGATATTCAACCGCTTTGCCACGCGCAACAGCATACGCACGGCGCGCCTTAACCGCGAGGCGCAGACTCTGCAGCTCGACAACGTGAAGAAGACTCTGTACAAGGAGATACAGCAGGCCTACTATAACGCTGTGGCGGCGGGGGCGCAATACGAGAGCAGCACCGAGGCGGCACGCAGCAGCAAGGCTGCCTTCGACCTGATGGCCGCCAAGTATGAGTACGGCAAGGCAAACATCACCGAGTTCAACGAGGCAAAGAACAACTGGCTGAAAGCCGAAAGCGACCTGGCCCGGGCCAAGTATGAGTATATGTACGACACGAGTCTCATCGACTTCTACCGCGGCCGGCAGCTCGACTTCTGATGCTTTCCGGAAGTCGCGGCAGCCGCGTTAAATCAGCCGGTTTACCATAAAAATCTTCTAACTAAAAAAACAAATAGTTATGAAAAAAACAGTATTATTTCTCATTGCGGCGACATTTCCGTTAATGTCGTGTGTCAGTTCCTCGAATAAAGGAAACGACGTGAAAACCTCCACGATGACATACGAAGAGGTACAGAAAAGCGCGGAAGAGGCTTCGCGCAAAGGTTTCAGCCGTATTACCGTGAGCGGTGTCTGCGACGTGCATTACACTCAGGGCAACAAATGCTCCGTGACGTTCCGCGGCGACGAGGACGACATATCCGACTTGCGCATAACATGCGACGGCCGGACGCTGAAGCTGTGGCAGAGGAGCCACAACCGTCATTCGTCCGGCGACGAATACAGCGTGGATGTTTATATTACTTCGCCCGTGCTTACCGCTGTTGGCATAAGCGGCGCTGCCGACATGGATATGAAAGGCCGCATAAAGGTTGACGACTTTGACGTCGATATATCGGGAGCCGGCAACCTTGACATCGACGATATGACCGGCTCTAATCTTGACGTTGACGTGTCAGGCGCCGGCGACCTCGACATGGGGCGCATCACCTTTACTTATGCCGGAATATCGCTGTCGGGCGCCAGCAACTGTTCCACGTCCTCGCTCAAGGGCGGCGATTTGAAGCTGTCGGCATCGGGCGCGAGCGACGCCGATTTGGACGGAGTTGACGTGAACAACGCCTATTGCAGTGCTTCCGGCGCGAGCGACATAGATATCAACGGCAGCGTGAAGCATCTGGAAAAGAGCGCTTCGGGAGCAAGCTCGGTGAACGTGAGGCACTGACGCGCGCGGCCGCGTTGTAGCCGCCGGTGCGGAAGCTTATCTTTTGCCTTGCGAAAGGTAAGCTTTTACACGATAAAAGGTAAGCTTTTGCAGACCAAAAGCTTACCTTTTGTTTTATGGAATATAAATATTTGAAAATCAACAGGTTGCAGACGCCCGTCGTGACGCCTGCCGCCGGCGTCACTGCTGCTTGCCGATGCTCTCCTTGATGATGAACACGCTGGCGGCTCCTGCCACGAGCAGTACGCCCGAAACGAGCATCATGTTGCTCTGGTGGCTGCCCACGAGACTGAGAACGACGCCGCCCAATGCCGCCGCGATGATTTGCGGGATGCAGATGGTGCCGTTGAACAGTCCGAGATACGTACCCATGTGGCTGCCGTTAAGTGCGTTGGTGACTATCGTGAAAGGCATGGCAAGCATGGCGGCCCATGCGCATCCGATGAGCAGATAGGGCACGAACAGCACATACTGGTCGTGGACAAAGGGCACCATCAGGAAGCCCGCGCCGCCGAGAATGAGGCTGAGCGAGTAAGCCAGCTTGCGGTTGGTGAAGCGCGGAAGCACCATGGCCCAGCACACACTGCCTATGGCCTGCACCGCGAAGAGTATGCCCACCCAGTTGCCGGCGGCCTGGAATCCTTCAGACGTCGGGTCGGTGGTCTGCCAGCAGGTCTCGGCTATCGCACCGTTTGTATAGTTCCACATATAGAGGAAGGCCGCCCAGCAGAAGAACTGCACCAGACCGACCGTCCAGAATGCCGACGGAGCGTCGCGCAGCAGCTTGAACCAGTTTACTTTTTCTTCGTTGAGCGGTTTGGCAAGGCCGTGGTATTCGGCATATTCTTTCGGCGGCATCTCCTTCACTTTCACCGAAGTGTAGATTACGCAGAGAATGAGTATGGCCGCGCCGATGTAGAAAGAGTATATCACCGAGTCGGGTATTACGCCCTTTGGCGCTATGTTGCTGATGCCGATGAAGGTGAAGAAGAACGGAAACACATATCCCACCAGTGAGCCGGCGTTGCACAGGAAGCTCTGTATGGAGTATGCCAGGGCTTTCTGCTTCTCGTTGACCATGTCGCCGACGAGCATCTTGAATGGTTGCATGGCCATGTTGATGCTCGTGTCGAGAAACATCAGCGCCACCAGTCCGAATATCATCGCCGTTGACACGGCCATGCCCAGCGAGCCCGCGTTGGGCAGCAGGCACATCACGAGGACGGCCACCAGCGCACCGATAAACAGATAGGGGATGCGCCGGCCGAAGCGACACCATGTCTTGTCGCTGAATGTTCCCACCAGCGGCTGCACTATGATGCCCATCAGCGGGGGCAGAATCCAGAAGTAACTGAGGTCGTGAGGATCGGCGCCAAGCGTGGCGAAGATACGGCTGATGTTGGCGCTCTGCAGGGCGTAGGCTATCTGTACGCCGAAGAAACCGAAGCTCAGATTCCAGAGCTTGGCAAAACTCAAATCAGGTTTTCTCTTTAGTTCAGTGTTCATTTTTGTTTAAGGATTTATTTATAATTTATAATTCATGATTCACAATTCATAACCGGGTCGGATGTTTTTTCATGATTTGGTTGTATGTTGATGTCCGGTTGTTATTTGTTTGTTTATTTAATTTCATCTCTTGCTTATTTAATTCATCTCTTGCTTTTTAATGTTTCAAATTAAGTTTTCATGAACAGTGAACCCAATTATGAATTATTAATTGTGAATTATCTCGTTGTTCCTCTGATTATCAGCTTGGTTCTTATCACGCGTTTCACCACTTTGTCTATCGGTACGCGGCCCTCTACCTTGTCTATCAGTATTGCCGCGGCCTGCCGTCCCATTTCATATCCGTTCTGTTCAACGGTGGTCAGCATGGGGTCGCATGCTATTGCACGCTGCCCGTTGGTAAATCCGCACACCGATATGTCGTCAGGCACGTTGAAGCCCATGCGCTTTGCCGTGTACATTATGCCGATGGCCGTGTCGTCGTTGATGGCGAAGAAGGCGTCGGGGCGGTTATATTCAGACAGCACGTCGGGGGTGATGCGCTCGGCGTCGGTGCGGTTGTCACACACCATCTTGACACAGCTGTCAGGGTTGATGCCGTGTTTCAGCAGGGCGTCGTGCCATCCGTTATATCTGTTTTTTGATATTTCCAGCTTCATGTCGGAGCCGTAGAATGCTATCTTGCGGCAGCCTGTGCTTATCATGTACTCCACGGCCTGGAACGCTCCCATGTAGTCGTCGACGGTCACGCGGCTTGAGTTGATGCCCGTGCAGATTCTGTCGTAAAACACCAGCGGCATGCCTTTGTCCATCAGCATCTGGAAGTGGTCATATTTGCTGGTGCCCTTGGCCTGCGACACCACTATTCCGCACACCTTGTTTTCGTAAAAGGCGCGGCACGTCTCGGCCTCTCTCTCATACATCTCACCGCTCTGCGCCACGAGCAGACGGTAGCCGTATTTCAGGGCTTCGTCCTCTATGCCGCTGAGTATCGACGAGAAGTAAAAATGTGTGAACTGCGGTATTATCACACCGATGATTTTCATCGAGCGGTTGTTGCGCAGCGACTCGGCCATCAGGTTTGGGCTGAAGTTGTGTTCGCGGGCGTATTCCGTTATTTTGCGGCGTGTCTCCTCGCTTATTCTGGGGTTGCCTTTTAGCGCACGCGACACCGTCGCCACCGAGACTCCGAATCTCGTGGCGATGTCTTTCATAGTTATCGGCGCGTTGTCTTTAGGCATGTTGTTTGATATTTGTAACGCAAAATTACGCAAAGCCTTACTATCAGACCGTTTACACCTTATAATATTTAGAGTTTTCATTGTGCAACCGTTTGCGCACACGGAAATGTATTTTTTCGTTAAAATCAATGTCGGATATAGTAAATGCGGAGTATTTTTGCAGTTGTGAAAACTGACCTTTAGACAGCTTTATGCTGATACTATTTTGAATGATGAATATTAAAATATGTTTGTATTAATGTTAACTTTAAAAATGTAAAATGATGAAGCAGGTAAGATTCAAAACCTCTATCAGGATCTTGTCCCTGTTGCTGGGACTGTTCCTGTCTGTGGGAGCCTTTGCGCAAAGCGACGTCAAAGGTGTTGTAAAGGATGCTTCCGGCGAGCCGATTATCGGCGCTACTGTCCGTGTCGTAGGACAAGACGGCGGTGTCATTACCGACTTTGACGGAAACTTTACCATCAAGGCAGCTCCCGGATCGAAGATTTCGGTGTCTTACATCGGTTACCAGACCATTGAGATGCCCGTTTCACCCAACATGGTTGTCACGCTGAAAGACGATACACAGCTTCTTGAGGATGTGGTTGTCATCGGTTACGGACGCGCCAAGAAAGAAGACCTCACCGGTTCTGTCACGGCTATCAAGCCCGACGAGCTGAGTAAGGGTATCACCAGCAGCGCGAGCGACATGCTCGTCGGCAAGGTGGCCGGTGTTGATGTCATCACGGCCGGCGGTTCTCCGGGTGCAGGAGCGCAGATACGTATCCGTGGCGGCTCGTCACTCAACGCCAGCAATGACCCGTTGCTCGTGGTCGACGGACTTACCATCGACAACAACACTGCAACCGGTATGAGTAACGTGATGGCCATGATTAACCCTAACGATATCGAGACTTTCACCGTCTTGAAAGATGCTTCGGCAACAGCCATCTACGGATCACGCGCTTCTAACGGTGTCATCATCATCACCACGAAGAAAGGACGCAAGGGCACAGGCCCGAAAGTGTCTTACAACGGCGACGTGACTCTTTCTACCACCCAGAAACGTTACGACGTGCTTAACGGCGATGAGTACCGCAGCCTCGTGCAGCAGGTTATCGGCGACGGCGCAGCCGCTCTCGGCGACGCCAACACCGACTGGCAGGACGAAATATTCCGCACAGCCATAAGCACAACTCACAACGTGTCGATAAGCGGCGGTCTGAAGAACATGCCTTACCGCGTGTCGGCCGGATACCAGAGCGACAACGGTATCATCAAGAACTCTTACA